>NZ_JBFRNU010000087.1:0-327 GCF_041471145.1 Vibrio sp. 10N.261.54.A5
CCGCGTACGTCACCGTCTGCGCACCGAACGAGCCTGACTCATCCACGTTGCTCTCTTTCAGGGTCACCGTCGCTTCCGCTGTCGAGCCGTAACCGTCGGTCATCACCATCTGGTAATCGCCACTGTTCGTGCCTTGCTCGAAGTCGTTCACCTCCGCCGAAACGCCCGCTGTCGTGATGCTGATGTTGCCGGCCGCATCCACACTGTAGAAACCGTCTTCACTGATGGTGCTAAAGGTGCCGTCACTGTGTTTGAACTCGTATTTGGTCACGCCATCCAGATCGCTGCCGGACAAGGTACCCACTACCGCGTCCGCCACTTGGTTTT
>NZ_JBFRNU010000088.1:0-703 GCF_041471145.1 Vibrio sp. 10N.261.54.A5
TGTCTCGTCCTAAAATACGTTGACAGTATTTCTACTAAGCCAACAGCATCAGCTGTTGGCTTTTTTCATGCACCTCATTTGGAGTTTTCATCCTGAGACTAAGGTGCGGCCTCATATTGTTATAGGTACTTATAGACTCTTTTACTAGTTGTTTAAGCTCTCCGAGGTTTTTACACTTATTAAGTAAGAACTCTTGTTTCAGTATTCCATTTACTCTCTCTGCTAATGCATTTTGATAGCAGTCATAACCGTCTGTCATCGAGGGGCTTATGCCGCTACTTTTCAACTTATCTTGATAAACACCGGAGCAATACTGGAGACCACGATCAGAGTGATGGATACACGAACGATGATATTGACGCCCCTTAATAGCCATATCTAGCGCTTTCACAACATCCGTCGCCTTCATTTCGTTGCTCAGCTCGTAGCCCATAATTTTCCGACTAAACGCATCAGTTACCAATGAGAGATAGTGAATGCCTTCATCTGATTGGATATAGGTAATATCACTTACTAACACACCCTCTGGAGTGCATGGTTTGTAGTTCTTTAATAAGTTCGGATGTTTTTTCATCCAATGCTTACTGTTTGTCGTTTTCGTAAAACTACGTTTAGGTCTTACCAATAACCGTTCATCACGTAAGTAGTTGAAAAGAGCATCCCGACCTAACTTGATACCTTGTTCTTGCAACTTTGGCTTAAG
>NZ_JBFRNU010000088.1:1520-2050 GCF_041471145.1 Vibrio sp. 10N.261.54.A5
TCCAACTGGCGATGAACAGCTCGCTTTTCTCGTTGATAAACGCTTTGTCTCGTTATCCCGCATAGCTTACATACTCGAACTAAACTTATTCCTTCTTGTTCTTGAAGGCTTCTTGCTCCTTGGTGAGATACTTTTTTCTGAGGCTAGTTCCGTGTTCAGCATCAAGAATATCAACCACTCTATTTAAAAAGAGATTCTTGATTTTTTCGTCTTCCAGCTCTTTCTCAAGACGCTTTATTTTCTGTGCTGGTGACTCTTTAGGCTTAGTTGATTGGTGCATGGTATTCATCCTTGGAGTTTGCGCCCAATTCATCTTACCGTGCTTTCGAAGCCAAGTTAAAACAGTTGAACGGCCTTGGATACCATAAATGGTTTGGGCTTGTTTATATGTCATATCGCCTCTTTCTACAGCGGCGACGACCTGTAATTTAAAGCCTAGTGTGTAATCACGCTGAGTGCGCTTAACGTAGGTATTATTTGAAGTAGCCATAATTCGTCCTCAATGTGTAAACACATTTCAGGACGGGACA
>NZ_JBFRNU010000089.1:0-8151 GCF_041471145.1 Vibrio sp. 10N.261.54.A5
TCGCATTTTCATTCTTAATATCTCTTAACTTATCAAGCTAAGAAAAAGAATGGAGGCGCCTCCCGGAGTCGAACCGAGGTCCACGGATTTGCAATCCGCTGCATAGCCACTCTGCCAAGGCGCCTTTTTTTGATTCAACACTTTAGGGACTTAAGTAAGCCGCACCGCTGTGTTCGGGTGCCTACTTTACGGATTGAGGGGAGATAGTCAAACAAAAAAGTGAATTTAAATTCCGTTTGCTGACATTTAAATCAAATTGCTGCATGTTCGATCTCTTTAATCAAAAAACACACAGCAAAATCGAGTTAAACAAGATGTTCTAGCGCTACCACTTCTTCATGAAACGACCGACAAGACTCGGATGATACGCCCAGCAGTGGTCAAACATAGTCATAAGTTGAGGGTTGCCATACTTAGAAAGACTAACCGCATGGAAACGGTTTTTGTGTTCTTTCAACTTTTCAACCTGAGCAATCATTTCGTCTGATTGTTTCGGCGCAATAAAGTCAGAAAGTACGATTAAATCGGCATTCTTGTATTTATCACCAGTCATTAGGTCAATCGACTTCATGAGAACAGGTTCCAAATCCGTACCGCCGTGGAATGAGTAACTTAAGAAGTCGCTCGCTTCACGTAGGCCATCTTGCCTTGTTAACTCATAGGTAATCTGCTCAGAAGAAAAAAGAATCACATAACAGTCTCTCTCTTCTGCAAGAGCAATTTGCATTAAGGCATAAGCCATTGCTTTAGCAGACTGCTCAGGGAAACCACTCATAGAACCCGAAGCGTCCACACAGACGATAAACGGGCCCTTTTCAATATCGATGTTCTTGCTATCTGGTTTTTGCGCCTTCACTTTGCGTAACGTGCGTGATTTACCTTGCGAGCGATAGCTCAGTAAACGCTTGTCGGCCAAGTGCTTGTAAAAGATAACCTCAAGTTCAGGATAAGCTAAGAACATGGTTTCGTTTGGCAGCATCTTGTTAAGGTCATCACTTTCATGAATCCCGACAATATCATCGACCGCTTCATCGCTTTTCTCTTCAACCACCTGCAATTCTTCTACAGGGGCTTTGTGTAGCGAAGGATCATCTTCCTCACCAGCCATACGGCCTAGCTTTTCAGCGATCTCTTGCAAGCCCTTGTGCTTATTCAAGAACTCAGCATGACGTTTCATGATGGTAAGGTCTGTTTTGCTTAATTTGGCAGAAGCCATGTCCCACAAGCGCCCTACACTGCCTTCATCACCCGACTCAGTCACTTTATCCATGTTTTTCATGGTTTCCATGCGCTGATAAAGATCGGCTAAGACTTTTTCTTTGCTTGTTTCAAGTTCAGTTACTTGAGCTTGTTTAATCGCATCAGAAAGTGATTGGTACCATTGGTCGCAAAAGTAGTGTGGAAACATCGCGTTATAAACACCCTTGTTGTTCTCCATAAGGCGTCGAGCTTGTAGATAAAACGCTGAGTGCCACTCCAGCTTTTTGATAACGCTGTCAATCTCATCAAAGAACTGAGGTTCATCCCAGTAAATCACTTCTTGGTAAAGGGCGATTTCCTCTTGGAATCGATCAGTTTCACACACCTTAGTAACGCGTTTTTTAACTTTACCGCGCCATTTAACTAAGTGGTTTTTCACTGATGTTTTCACACCTTTGTTCTCTGCAGCCATCATGACTTGAGAACGAGCGATGAGATCATTCATCGCGGTATCAATGATTCCGGAATCAGCTACCATCAAAGCGAGGTTTAAGCCGTCTGCTCCTAACATATGCTCTCCTCTTACTCGAAGTACTGGCTCATAAACTTAATACGCTGAGCGATCTTGGCACTCTTCACTTTCGTGGTTTCAAGATCTTGCGTTACCGATTGCAAACTTGCTTCCATCGCTTTTGGTAAATCAGGGTCAATATAGTTATGAGGTAATGCATCATGGAATTCAGTACGAACGCGTTTTAACTTGAATTCAGCTTCAGTTAACTGTTCTAAGGCTTTCTCAGCGCCACTCAACCACTTGTTGTACAGTTCTTGGTCTAAACCGTCAGTAGTAACCACACTCACCAATACAGAGCGATTGGCGATGTCTTTAATCACTAATTGGTTTGATGCATCCAAGTCGAGTTTTAAACGGCATAGGTTTTTATTTTCGTTTACGTAACCGTAAATATCACCGTGACCTTCTTTAAGAACACGATCAAAATCGTCTTTGGCTACGTATACCCAACGGCTATCGCCTTTCTCAGATTCAGAAACCGACATGTTGCTTTGCAGCATAACCAGTTTCACTAGATTGTAAGCACTGCCCACGCTGTACATTTTCGCGTTCTTGATGTCATTCTGGTAAACATCTTTACGCAACAAGCCACTGGTTGACTCCATAGAAAGTGACACCGACAACGTTGATTCAACATCGTCTTGAATCTCTTCTAACTCTTCACGAGACATTTCAATTTGAGCTTTCGACTCTTGTTGATCAAACGCTCGGTTCAATGCAAAGTCTTTCACCACGCTACGAACCACATCACGTGATTCTGGGCTATGCCACAAACAATCTTGCAGAAGCATAATATCCAGAGGGTTCACGCTATCGCGACCACTAAAGAACGCACTCGCTTTCAATAGTTTAACGGCCTTCTTCCAGCGTCTATCTGATACATACAATTCTGACTCTGAAGCAGAGCCTTGCTTCTTAACCGTCTCTTCAAGCATGGTTTTTAGTTCAAACAACTTATCAAACGAATTGTCTGTCAGTTCCAGCTTATCGAGCTCTTTCTGCCATTGATGGTATTCAATGTCCGTAATCGCCAAACCTTTTGGAATTACCGCTTCTTGAGAAGTACCCGTCGTCAGCATCGATTTGAAGTTTTGTTTGTTTTGAATACGGTTCACGAACACGCGTACCAACATACGGTCATAAAGTGCTTCCAAGCCGCTGTCTTCATCTGGAAGTTCGTTGGATGCCGATACTAGTAGACGCATCGGTACACGTTCAATATCACTGCCGTTTTTGAAAGTCTTTTCGTTAACGACAGTAAGTAGCGTGTTTAGGATTGCAGGGCCGGCTTTCCAGATCTCATCGAGGAAGACGACTTGTGCAGTTGGTAGGTAGCCTTCGGTTAGTCTTACGTAACGACCGTTGTCTTTTAATTCTTGGATACTTAGTGGGCCGAACACTTCCTCGGGAGTAGAGAAACGAGTCATCAAATATTCGAAATAGCTGCTGTTATCAAAAGCCTGAATGAGACGTTTCGCGATAAGGCTTTTTGCGATGCCCGGAGGGCCTAATAGAAACACGCTTTCACCAGCCAAAGCAGCCAGTAAACAAAGCTTAATGGTGTCTTCTCTTTCATAGACTCCATCAGAGAGAGCATGCGCTAATTTATTGATTCTTTCAGAGAGTAGCGCCTTGTCAGCATGTGAAGAAATAGAAGGGTTCATGCGTTACTCCGAAAATCTTTGAACAGTTGAGAGTGTAGAATTGTTTTTATACATTTGTTAGCGCTTTGTTACAAGTGCATTTTATTATTGAGTTGCATTTATATCAGATGGTTACGTCGGTAATTTTGGCGCAATCATAGATTCCAATTATGAGAGTAACATCACGAACGGCGTGAAACTAAATCTAATACGAAACCTAATTTTTCTTTTATTTTCGACACCATAGACGTTATGGTGGTGCACGTCTTCCGTTATACGAAAAATTGGCAAGGAATGTGGCCAGACTGCATGAGTAAAGTTATCCATAAATGGAAAAGTATTTCTCTCATAGAGGAGAACGTGACGCTCCCTACGAACGTCGTGGTAAAACATACAACAATCAATCACCCTGGCGCGGCAGTTATTCTTCCTATCACTTCGTCTGGAAAAATCATCCTCATTAACCAGTTCCGCCCTTCTCTAAAAAAATGGCTTTTGGAACTACCCGCAGGCACGATGGAAATAGATGAGACACCTCTTCAATGTGCCCAACGCGAACTGGAAGAAGAAACAGGTTACAGTGCAACTTATTTTCAAAGCTTGGGGCAAGTCACCCCTTTGGCTGGCTTCTGTGATGAGATACAACATCTGTTTGTCGCAAAAGACTTAAGCCTCACTACCCGCTTTGAATGCGATGACGATGAAGTAATAGAAGTGATCGAACTGAGTTTAGAAGAACTGCACGATAAAATACGACACGATCAAATCACTGATACCAAAACTATCGCTTGTTTAAGTAAAGCCCAACTATGTGGCCATCTATAGCCAATTATATGGCTACCTAAAGTACTCTAGGAGAGAAACATGGACTTTCGTTCTGATACCGTAACTAAACCTTCGCAAGCTATGCGTGACGCAATGGCAAACGCAGAAGTGGGCGATGATGTTTATGGCGATGACCCAACCGTCAACGAACTAGAACAGTGGGCAGCAAATGAGACAGGCTTTGAAGCGGCAATGTTTACCTCTTCAGGTACACAAGCCAACCTTCTTGGCTTAATGGCGCATTGTGAGCGTGGTGATGAATATCTGTGTGGCCAGCAGGCGCACAACTACAAATACGAAGCTGGCGGCGCTGCGGTCCTTGGTTCTATCCAACCTCAACCAATCGAGAATAACCCAGACGGTACTTTAGACTTTAAAAAGCTTGCCGCTGCGATTAAGCCCGACGACAGCCACTTTGCTCGTACCAAGCTTCTTAGTTTAGAAAACACGATCAATGGTAAAGTCCTGCCAATGTCTTATCTAGCGGAAGCACGTGAGTTCGTAAACCAACACGGACTTCAAATGCACCTAGATGGCGCGCGCGTCTATAACGCAGCAGTCGCATTAGATGTACACATTAAAGAGATCGCACAACACTTCGATTCTATGACGATTTGCTTATCGAAAGGTTTAGGCGCTCCAATCGGTTCACTACTTCTTGGTAGTAAAGAGTACATCGCTAAAGCACGCCGCCTACGTAAAATGGTCGGTGGCGGTATGCGTCAGGCAGGTATTCTTGCCGCAGCAGGGAAAATGGCGCTCACGGAGAACGTGGCTCAACTTAAAGCTGACCACGACAATGCAAAAAATCTAGCGATTGGTTTAAGCAAACTAGAAGGTTTTTCTGTTAACCCTGATTTCATTCAAACTAACATTGTGTTTGCTAAATTAGATGAGTCAGTAGATATCAACCGCATCGCACAAGAGTTAGGTGAACAAGGCATTACGATGTCACCAGGGAACCCTGTTCGATTTGTTACTCATAGAGATATCAGTTCAGAAGACATCGCTACTTTCCTAACTAAGTTGGAAAATGCGCTTTAAGCCATACTAAATGTTCACCCAGAACAAATAAGACTTGAGCTTCCTCTTAGGGGAAGCTTTATAATCATGTTTTTATCGGAGTAAAAACGTGCATTACCCAACCTTCGCTCTAACCTTCATGCCTCTGATTTTGGCGACGCTGAACTAGGTAAAGTTAAATCACCAAGCTGCGTTTTTTGTCATAACCCTACCAGTCAATCGACTAATAACTCCTATCCTAAGCTTTCTGGCCAAGATCCAACCTATCTCTTTAATACAATGAAAGCGTATCAAACCGGAGATAGGCAGGGCGATTACGCGGATATGATGCGAGCGCAACTAAGTAAGCTTAACGATCAAGATTTGAAAGACATAGCGGCTTTTTACGCTTTACAAGATTAGCGGCTCCCACCTTCAATAGGTCAATCATCAGCTAAATAAACATCACCAAGTCGCCTATACTTCAAGCAAACTCACTGAGCTCATTGAAGGTCGGGATAGATATACCTTTACACGTATCATCCAACCCTTACAATGTGCAGCAAATATATTTATCAAGGTTTATCTCTATGTCTATTCAATGGTTTCCGGGTCACATGCATAAAGCCCGCAAAGAAATCGAAGAAGTTATCCCACAAGTTGATGTGATCATCGAAGTACTGGACGCTCGTATCCCGTTCAGTAGTGAAAACCCAATGATCTCTTCACTGCGCGGCGATAAGCCTTGTGTAAAAGTGCTGAACAAGCGTGACCTTGCAGATCCTGAACTGACTCAACGTTGGATTGAGCACTTCGAGAAGGAGCAAGGCGTTAAAGCGATTGCGATTACGACTAGCGTAAAAGAAGAAGTTAACCACGTTATGGAGCTGGTACGTAAACTGGCACCGCACCGTGAACAGATGGGCAAAAACATTCGTACAATGATCATGGGCATCCCGAACGTGGGTAAATCGACCATCATCAACTGCTTGGCTGGACGTACGATTGCGGTTACTGGTAACCAACCTGCGGTAACTCGTCGCCAACAACGTATCAATCTGCAAAATGGCGTGATCCTTTCAGATACTCCAGGAATCCTTTGGCCTAAAGTAGAAAACCCACACAGTGGCTTCCGCTTGGCTGCAACAGGTGCTGTAAAAGATACAGCAATGGAATACGATGAAGTGGCATTTTACACAGTAGAGTACCTAGCAAAACAGTACCCTAACCTTTTGCAAGAGCGCTACCAAATTGAAGAGCTGCCTGAGTCTGACATCGAACTGATGGAAGCGATTGGCCGTAAGCGTGGTGCACTTCGTGCCGGTGGTCATATCGACATTCACAAATGTTCAGAAATCCTGCTTCACGAATTGCGTAATGGCACTTTAGGTAAGGTAACGCTTGAGTTGCCAGAAATGATCACACAAGAGCTGATCGAAGTTGAAGAAGCGGCTGCGCTGAAAGCGGAACAACAGATTAAGAAAAAAGAAGAGCGTCGTAAGCGTTACCTGAAGAACAAGCGTTAATCGCGATTAGTTTTTATAATCTGCTTTAATTTCTGTTTACCACTCTTACACCAGCCTCTAGATATTCACGCTCTATCGATAATAGAGCGTGAATATTGCCCGCTACCGTTTGTTGATCTAGCTAACATACTGACAAATCTATAGAAATGGTCGTTTACAATGCCAAAGACTGTGACATACTACGCAAATTATTGTGTATCAATCTCGGCTAATTTCTCAATGCGCTCTTATTCTGGGTTCAAGAATCAAAGATTTAAAACCTATTTCGATAATGAAATTTATTTGCCGTACATAAATTTCATCTACATCCCTATCTCAATATTCTGTGCTTTTATCGTCACCGACTACATCCACTTTGGTAGCGAGTGCATTACGCCTATCATTTTCCGAGTCATACTTTTTTTATTGATGATGGCCGCCGCCAGATACTGTATTACAAACAAACCCAACGTTTTGGAACTCGTAGAAAGTGCCTTCCTTGTAATTAGCTCACTTTTCTTGGTCTATGTCGGTCGACTAGCCATCGAGCTGAACAACTTCGATTACCAAGGTGGCATCATTTTAGTGATGATCTACATTGGTACGTTTTCAAGATTGTCAGCCAGATACAGTATATCTACGCTGTCGTTTATCTTTTTGGCTTATCTCATCGGCCTTGCGCCACTGCTTTATGAAGCGGAGCCAGAGCATGAAATAGAAACAATTTCCGTTTATATCTCGGCTTACATCCTAATCTCAGCGGCCTGTGTTAGACGTGACCTGGAAGTACACAAACGTTTCGCTCAATCCGAGCAACTCCGCAAACAAGCGATTCAGCTTCGCAAGCAATCTAATATGTTCGAGGCCCTTTCCTATCAAGACGCACTAACGGGCTGCTACAACCGCCTTTATCTTCATCAGGTGATAGAACCGAGCATAGACCGTGAGCGATCCATTACATCGCTCATGATAGATATTGATCATTTCAAATCGATTAACGACACCTACGGCCATCAAATGGGTGACATGGTGATTAAAGAACTGGCCGATGAGATTCAAAAACGACTACCGACTAGCAGTAACTGCTTTCGATACGGCGGTGAAGAGTTTTTGGTGCTGGTCCAAGGAGAAACCGAGGCTTCAATTGAATCGCTGGTTAATGCCCTTTTAGAATCCCCTACTCGCCTTAGATTAGAAGTAACAATTTCAATCGGTGTGAAACATGCCCCTCAAGCCCTTGGTTCTGTCGAGCAGCTTATCGACGACGCTGACCAAGCACTCTACATTTCGAAAAAAGGCGGTAGGAATAAGATCACATGGTGTGATTAATCGCCCAATATTTCACGCATCTTTGCGAATCATTAAAACGACCACTAATTCAATCAAAAAAGGTTCATCGCGG
>NZ_JBFRNU010000090.1:0-9175 GCF_041471145.1 Vibrio sp. 10N.261.54.A5
AAAGTGCGATCCCGCCCTGCACTAGGCAAAGCGATAAAATATACGCTTGGGCAGTGGTCAAAGCTTATTCGTTATATCGACGATGGTCACTTATCTATTGATAATAATCGCGCTGAACGCGCAATTAAACCACTGGTCATTGGCAGGAAGAACTGGCTGTTCTCTAACACACCAAACGGTGCTGATGCGAGCGCGATGCTTTACAGCATCATCGAGACCGCGAAAGCCAACGGTCTTATCCTCTACGACTACATGGTCAAGTGCATGAAAGAGCTGGCGAAAGCTGAGCCTGATATCGACGCACTCCTGCCTTGGAACTTCAAACACTGACAAGTCGCCCCGTGGGTTCATGGGGCGGATACTGTCGATTTACTGGCATATCTATCTCAAAAATAAGGAATCAATTATGTTAATAAATGACTAATCTAAAAAAATTGATGCTACCAGTAGCTCAGCCCCAAAGACAGACGGGTGGTCATCATCAAAATAGAGCGACTTTCCTTTCATTACTGCGTAACACCCCGCCTTTTTGCAAAATATGTCTCTCGGATATATGAAATGTACGTTACTTGGATACGTGGTTGAATTAAAATGGCTTACAGCTAATTGATTACGAATGTCATAATCGCTTAGATTGTTATCAATTAAGCTATCAAAATCCTGATTATAATATAACTTTTGTCCTATCAGAGATGACACCGTTCGGCTTAGTTCTGGAATCGGATAAAAAACATAAATATTTTCTTTACGCTTTGAAAGTTTATTTATTGTATCGTCAATCGACAAAAATATCTCGTCACGAAGTTCAGGTCTAGTTTCAAGATGCATAGTAAATCTATGATTAAAAACAACGTTTTTTACTTTCTCATCGTTCAATATCTCATCCAATGATTCCTTGTACCAATTAGCGCATTTGCTTGTTGACGTACTGACATGCAAAGATGGCATACATCCTGAAAAACTGAAGTGTTTGACACCTTCATCCTTTGCTTTTAGACGCTCTGCCAGAGCATAAGCTATTTCTACAGTATGACTATCTCCAAATGTAGCCCATGTCACTTCGCTCCCCTGATAAATACAACTTTCCTTTGGTGATTTATATTTATTTATATGGCATAGGTCTCTGTAAGGGCTCGATTTGGCTGATTCAAGCATAGAGATATATTTAGAATCGAATCTGTGTTGAAATCCATTATTAATAAATATAGTGCTAGAGAGAGCAATCAAGCTTAATGCGTACCAAAAAGGCTTGACTTGTAGCGTCTTCCTCCATTGTTGCCAACTAAATAGATTAATCGATTCGATATACCTGTTACTTACAAAGCCCAAAATAACTGAAATAAAAATACCAAGATAAACATAAAAATTATCTAGTGAAAATTGATAGATACCTACAACAATTGGCCAATGCCAAAGATAGATAGAATAGGACCATTTACCAAGAGCCTGAAAGGCAATATTATTAGTTACAGCACTATTTTGCCTATTCGCAACGATAATTAAATATGAACCTAAGACTGGTACAAGAGCCCAATGTCCAGGCCATGCTATGTCGCTAGAGATGAAGGCATAAGAGAGCAGAATTAATAACACCCCTGAGTACTCAACTATCTTTTTATAGTTATATGTAAGTGCTATGGGATACAAAAACGCTACCCCCCCAAACATCATCTCCCACGCACGAGTCGGAAGTAAGTAATAAGCTGGGTTTGGCCATTTTATTGTTGCTACAACACTGAATGCAAAGCCCAATACCGTTCCAAATACCAGCAGACGTTTAATATTCCTAATAGACAGAAACTTCTTAAGCACCATCAACAGCGCGGGATAAATGATATAGAACTGCCACTCTACTGATAGCGACCACGTATGCAGTAGCCATTTTTCATGGGATGCAGCATCAAAATAGCCGGACTCGCGCCAATAAATGGCATTAGATAAGAAGCTCATAGTGCTAGCAGTGTGCTTACCGAGAGCCTTATAGTCCATTGGAATAAGGTATAACCACCCAAATACCAACATCGCTAAACACAGTACTGCTAATGCTGGAATGATACGGTTGGCACGAGCTACATAGAACTTGAACAGATTGAAATCGTCATTTTCCAATCCACGGAAAATAATACTGGTCATAAGAAAACCAGAAATAACAAAAAACACATCAACACCAGCAAAGCCACCAGGCACCCAGCTTGGGTTAAAGTGAAAAAGCACAACGGCAAGAACTGCTATCGCTCTTAATCCATTAATATCGTATCTAAAACTCATAGGTCATCTTCTAGGGTACGCTACACACGTAAATGAGAGCAAAATTAATTACGGAAATCGCCTCAAAGACTCCACCAATGTTTACCAATAAGCTAATTGTCGACAGACATCTTTCGGCTGTCGATTTGAGCTTAAGAGAGGTAGTTCAGAGAGAGCATTTTTTATGTTAGCAATTATGAATCAAACGCAGAGCTAACCGCTTTTAAGTATTTATTAATAACGATTTTTTCATCAAATTCATTTTCAACTTTAATGCGGCTTATTTCACCCATAGATAAGCGCTGCTCGTGTGACAGGTTTATCATCAACTTTAGCTTTTCAACAAGACTTGATGTGCTTCTCGGTTCGCACAAATAGCCATTAATACCATCATCAACAGTCTCACGGCAGCCTACATTATCAGTCGTCACGATAGGTTTACCCATAGCACAAGCTTCAAGCAAGGATTTTGGAACCCCTTCACGGTAGAAGGATGGTAACACCATGCAATCAACTTTTGCTATTTCAGCTTCAACGTTATCCGATGTGCCAAGATAGTTAACTACCCCCTCTTCGATCCAAGCACTCATTTCAGCTTTTGAAACGGAAGAAGGGTTCTTGACATCAAGAAACCCGAGTAAACAAAATTCAACTTTGTCACCGTATTTGGATTTTAGTTCACGAGCCGCTTCCACATAGTGTCCAATACCTTTGTCGTAAAGCATTCTCGCGATCAGTAAAAAACGAACCACACCATCATCCTCACTAGGAGACAGAGAAAAACGAGTTAGATCCGCACCAGAGCCAGGTACTCTATCTGTGATATCAAGAGGAGCCAGTCTGTGTTTGGCAAATAGTTCTCTATCTTCATTGTTTTGGAAGAAAATAGTATGCGCTTTAGGTTGGCTGATTTTATATAAGAAACGAGCGAGTTTAGCCGTGGTGTTCTCTTCGATAAAAACCATGCCAAGCCCTGCGATATTATTGACAGATTTTGCACCAAATAATGAAGCAGCCAAAGTACTATAAATATTGTTCTTTGGCGTAAAGTTCAGAACTACATCAGGGCGTAGTTTTCTGTAGAGTCCAATAAACCTCAAAAAGGTACCCACGTCGTTAACTGGATTGGTGCCTCCTTGGTCAATCTCAATATGTTGGTACTCCGCTCCTAAATCTGCAAGTTTTTGCGAGTAATCATCCTTGGGAGAAACCGCAATTACTCGATAACCCTCTTTAAGCAAGGCTAATATCGTGTTTTTACGAAAATTATAGAGATACCAACTCGTATTGGAGGTAATAACTACGGTCTTTGATGCACTCATTTTTGATAGTACCCCTTATACCAATCGACAAACTCTTTTACACCCTCTTGAACACCGACTTTTGGCGTGTACCCCGTAGCAGTAAACAAATCTTGCGTATCAGCGTAGGTTTGGTATACATCACCAGGTTGCATCTCGCGGAAGTTTTTCTTAGCTTCAATGCCTAGCTCATCTTCAATTGCCTTCACAAAATCCATCAACTTGATTGGAGAGCCGTGGCCGATGTTATAAACCGCATAAGGCGCAGAGCTGGTTGCTGGAGAACCCGCTTCTACTGTCCAATCGTTATCACGCGTTGGCACCACATCAGCGATACGTACTACCCCCTCAACAATGTCGTTCACGTGTGTGAAATCACGCCACATATCACCATTGTTATTGATATCAATGGTATCGCCATCAAGGATCTTCTTAGTGAAAATAAATGGTGCCATATCTGGGCGGCCCCACGAACCATACACGGTAAAGAAGCGTAAGCCTGTGGTAGGAATGTCGTATAAGTGCGAATAGCTGTGCGCCATCAGCTCATTCGACTTCTTGGTCGCTGCGTACAATGAAACGGGGTGATCGACCGAATCTGACGTTGCAAACGGTGTTTTAGCATTCAACCCGTATACTGAACTTGATGAGGCATAAACCAAGTGCTTCACTTTATTGTGACGACACCCTTCCAGAATGTTCAAATGACCAACAAGGTTTGAATCGGCGTAGGCATGTGGGTTTTCAATGGAATAGCGAACCCCAGCTTGTGCGGCTAAGTGGATCACTTGATCAAATTGCTCAGCGTCAAACAAGTTAGCTACGCCATCACGATCAGCGATATCCAAATGAACCAATTTGAAGTCGTCATGCTGGATGCGATTCAAGCGTGCTTCTTTCAATGCGACATCGTAGTAATCATTCAGGTTATCGACACCAACAACTTGATGGCCTTTCGCAGTTAACTGCTCTACTACTGCACTGCCGATAAACCCTGCAGCGCCCGTTACCAAATACTTCATTACTGATTCCTTAATCTGAACCGAATAAATCGCGCGTATACACTTTGTCTTTTACATCCGCTAACTCTTGAGCCATGCGGTTTGAGACAATTACATCACAGCTTGACTTAAACTGTTCGAAATCCGTTAACACTAGTGAGCGGAAGAACTCTTTTTCTTTAAGCTCGGGTTCAAACACCACCACTTCAATACCTTTTGCTTTAAGGCGTTTCATAATGCCTTGAATACTTGAAGCACGGAAGTTATCAGAACCTGACTTCATCACTAATCGGTAGATGCCCACGCGTCTTGGGTTTCTTTTAATAATAGAGTCGGCAATAAAATCTTTACGTGTGGTATTAGAATCGACAATCGCTCCAATAATATTATTTGGCACATCAGAGTAGTTAGCACGCAGTTGCTTAGTATCTTTTGGTAAGCAGTAACCACCGTAACCAAATGAAGGGTTGTTGTAATGAGAACCAATGCGAGGGTCTAAACTAACCCCATCGATAATTTGACGCGTATCCAACCCGTGGGATTCTGCGTAGGTGTCTAGCTCGTTAAAGTAAGCAACGCGAAGCGCCAAGTATGTATTAGAGAACAGCTTTACGGCTTCGGCTTCTGTTGAATCGGTGTACAGGATCTCAACGTCTTTTTTAACCGCGCCTTCTAACAACAAGTTCGCGAAAACTTGTGCACGCTCAGAGCGCTCACCTACTACAATACGAGACGGGTGTAGGTTATCATATAACGCTTTGCCTTCACGTAAGAACTCAGGTGAAAACATCAGGTTTTCACATTCAAGTTCCTCTTTAATGCGCGCTGTATAACCCACAGGAACGGTCGACTTAATCACCATCACTGCATTTGGGTTAATCGCCATCACGTCTTTAATTACCGCTACAACTGATGATGTATTAAAGTAGTTAGTCTCTACGTCATAATCAGTAGGGGTAGCAATAACTACATAATCGGCGTTTGAATACGCCAACTCTTTATCAAGTGTAGCTGTGAAATTAAGTAATTTATTGGTCAGAAAATCGGTAATTTCAGTATCAACAATCGGAGACTGCTTGTTATTGAGCATCTCTACTTTTTCAGCCACGATATCAACCGCAACGACTTCATGATGCTGTGCAAGCAGCATCGCATTAGACAGACCAACGTAGCCTGTACCAGCAATAGCAATTTTCATTTATAAGCCAACTGTTTAAGTAATAATTAGTTCTAATAAAAAGTATGAACTAGACATTTGTTCATTATATAACAAGGCATCCTTGGTGACAGTTAATTCGAAGGACTATGTAGGCTAATTAAAGGCTGCAAGTCGTTATCTTTCACTTTTCCCAAACCTACGCGCTATTTGTATGAAGAGCGTAACTTTGAAGCTCTTTAGTTGAACGTACCTGACTACCAGTGAACGAAACCTAAACAGAAAAAGTAAGATTAGTCTACGATACCAAACCTATCACATATGGATATCCTGTGTTTTTTGTCAACTGGTGTTGGAAGTGATTTCGATAGTAAAGTGACGAGGCATTGTCATGATCTTAATAGAAATAGTTCTAATAACATACTGATAAATAGGCAAACACTATTAATATTTAATCGTATTCTTCCCAATAACTACCTAATAAATAATCCGCTCCTTTTGAGGAAATAGGTTCCCAACCACTGCCATGACAAAAGGTTAATTCACCAAAATAAATTTTACTATCCACATTATACAAGTCAACGCGAACATACTTAAATTGAGCTGATAACTTTTTTGCAGTGGCTATCAAATCATCCATATTTGAGGGGAAATTGTAACTATCTTCAATTGAGTCATATTTAGGCTGAATATCAAAATCCAAGCGTTTTAAATTCTCATCAAAAAGTGAGCGTTTATGATTGGAAAAACGGTCAGCATCTATTTGAACAATAACTTTAGACTCTTGACCATTAAATACATGTAGTTTGTAATCTGATGGGTAACGTCCATCCTGATGCTTAATCAGTTTTTCAAAAACTATTTGTGGTTTTTCTATATCGTAAAAATTCTCATCAACGATATGCCCCACTTTAATGTTAAGATAGCCATTAAACTGCTTACATATTACATCAAGATCTAATGTTGATTTATCCTCAACAATTAAAACGTTTTCACCACCACCACCATTAGTTGTTTTTAAAACAAAACTACTAGGCAAATCATCAAAGTCACTGGGTGAAATAGTACTTTTAACCTTTAGTAAAGGAATTAAATAACCATCCCCTATTTTCTCACTCACGAACTCTCGCACAGTGTATTTATCAACAAACCTCGACAACGATTTTGGTTCAACATTAAATTTCCTAAAAATTAATTTTTCTGAAAAAGAGCTAGGGCTATTAAGTGAAGGGAAATATCCATGAGTTAGAATAAAACGAAGATAAGTATATCCTTTTTTACCCAATAAAATCCTAATCACATCTCTAACAACATTCTTTAACTTTTTATTAAAGTTCATAACTTAACACTCTAAAATGAAGGGATAAAACTAGCCAGGAACCACATAACATTACAGTTTATTAACTTCTTCGAAGAAGCTCACATCAAAATTAGGGTAGCTTTTTTTGTTGACTATATATCCAACATTAATTTCTTTTATCTTACCATTTGAAAAAATATCATTAAATTTATTAGCTGAATTAGGAATATCATCTAGATTCAAATAAAAAGCGTTCACACCATTTCGAGTATAGTGCTGCATTTCACCAACAGGATTAATAACGGCAATAAGCCCATTTTTAATCGCCTGATAAACAGAGATAGCCATCCCTTCTGCAAGACTACTTTGTAGATAATAGTTATAATTTTTCATCTCATCTTCTATTTTAGTCGGCAAAACATTTCCATGGACGGTCACTACATCAGTCATTCCTTGCTCGCTTATGTAAGTCAACAGATTATCCAACTCTCCATCATCTCTACCATATAAATCGAATGTAGCATTTAAACCTAAAGTATTTAGATTTTTTATAAAATCAATAGATTGATGCAAGTTTTTCTGCTTACAAAAACGCCCTACAAAAACAAAGGTAAGAGGATCAAAGCTAGCCTCTTTGGGAGCATTAGAAAAACTGACATTCATAGGAACAACAACAGCACCCTTTCGGCGCATTTTATGTTCAAACCATTCCTTAGATTCTGATGAATCAGTAAATATAAAATCAGCCATATAAATGGAAAGCTGAGATATTGTATTGTTAATAAAATGGCCAAACCCAGCATTATGTACAAAGTGAACCCTTTTAATTTTTGGGGTTATTAGTTTATAAATTAAACTTACTAAATGAGCTCTCCATAGTGAACTTACAATAGTTTTCGGTTTCAATTTTATTAAAAATCTTATAGCGTTAATATAACCACCACAAATATATAGCCTTGATTTTTCATCTTCGGTTAGTGAATTGTATAAATCCTCATCACAACCTTTTACTGCCATAACCTTATAGTCAGTATTTGATTTACTTTTTAGGAGACTAAGAACTCCCACTTCAACACCACCAACTTGCATAGCATTAATAATATGAATTGCTTTTTTCATGTAAATCAATTTAACCAATAATAAAAATAAGAATCAAATTCATAGTTAGGTAAATAACGCGTGTATAACGTCCAAACTATGAAAGCCAAAAAAGAAGATCCGAATAAAATTAGATTACCATAAGGTTTCAAATACTTAGAATTAACATTTTCATCCCTTCTACTAACCAACATCCAACAGAAAGTATTTAAAAGAATAAAGTAATATGCGAACCGATCTGCGATTGTTGAAGAAAGAATAGAGAAAAGAACAATTAAAGGAAAAGAGAACAGAACTAGATAAATGAGTCGTTTTTCTATTAAAGAGAACTCTTTTACTGCTCTATAATGCAACATCAATAATAAAGATGGGGCAATCAAGTATAATGCACGTAAATATAAGCCCGCACTATCCATAGTTCCTTCTAAATATTGCTCATATTCACTTAGCATCGAAAATACAATCGCAGGGACAACTAGCAACAAAATAATCGATAAGTATCTCTTTTTGATTTTAATAAAAAATAAAGGTGCAAAGCACAAGGCAGAAGTGTGAAATGAGCCTGCAATAACGATAAATAATAAAAAACGGTTCTTATTGTCATTGACTAAACAAGAGATTGCATAAATGAAGATACTAAGTGCTACCGCCTGGCGGGTATAATTCAGGCCAGACATCACGAAATGATACGGAGCAACAATAGCGAAGAAATAAAAAGGGTTTAGTCCAATATTTTTAAGTGCAAAAAGTGTAAAACTAATAAACAAAGCTGTTGATAAAAAAATAACTGTGACAATGCCCTTGTCAACATAATAAGCAATAATATTAAGAAGTTTATAGCCTATTTCTGGTGTAGTAAATTCAAACAGATTGTCACCATAACCAGCGTGCCTGTAGTAAGAGCGAATATAATTCCCCCAATCTACACCAACTTCAAATCGAAACCCATAGATTATCAAAAACATGATAACGATAAAGATAACAAATATATTTCTATCATTGTTATAAATAGAAAGTCGATCATAGAAATAACCGAAAGCTATAAAGAGAAAAATTGTTATATAATATATAG
>NZ_JBFRNU010000091.1:0-2109 GCF_041471145.1 Vibrio sp. 10N.261.54.A5
CAACAGGCTGGCGTTTAGGTACCATTGGTATCCAACACAAAAACGTATTTGATGACGCACTAAGTTCTTTCAGCGAAGAAAAACAGTGTCAACTTGATGGCCGTTACAAAACACTGACTCCAGAGCCACGTGACATTAAGTTCATCGACCGCATCGTTGCGGATAGCCGTAGCGTAGCCTTGAATCACACTGCCGGTCTATCTCTACCGCAACAAGTGCAAATGGCGATGTTTGCTCTAACTTGTCTAATGGACTCAGAAGGTCGCTACAAAGCCGCTTGCAAACGCATCATCCGTGAGCGCTACACAACGCTTTACAAAAACATGGGTGTAGAAATCGAAGAGAACAAAGACCGTGTGGATTACTACACACTCCTAGAGCTAGACACGCTAGGTGGCAAACTTTACGGTCAAGAGTTTGTCGACTGGTTCAAAGCTAACGAGAAAGGTAAAGACTTCCTATTCCGTCTTGCTCACGAAACTGGCGTCATCTTACTACCTGGTAAAGGTTTCGACACAGTACACGCCTCAGTACGCGTATCACTAGCGAACCTTACTCACCACGAGTACGAGCTAATTGGCCGTGCAACACGCACTGTGTTGGATGAGTACTTCCAAGAGTTCTCTGCGTAATTCGTAGTTGCTAGAAAATATAAGCCCCGTCAAGTCGGGGCTTTTTTATTCGGTTGTTTAGGTCGTGATAATGAATGTAATTTCTGTAAATGCCGTTGAATCTGCCATTTTGGCACTCTTGATGTTGTTGTTTGGTGAGGTAACCAAAAAACACACACCAATATTAAGTAAATATCATATCCCAGGGCCGGTGATTGGTGGGTGCATCGCAGCCTTAATTACTACTTGCTTATATCGCATGGGAATGGAGTTCGAATTTGAACTTCCTTATAAAGAGACGTTGATGCTGATGTTTTTCGCAGGCATTGGTTTAAGCGCAAATATCAAGCAGCTATTCCAAGGTGGACGCTTGTTCGTTGTCTTTCTCGGAATCGCCGTTGTTTATATTATTTTTCAGGACGCTATTGGTGTCGCTGCAGCCTCGTTCTTAGGGCTGGATCCTAAGCTAGGACTGATGACGGGCTCTATCACCCTATCAGGTGGGCATGGTACAGGTGCTGCATGGGCGTCGATGTTTCATGACCATTTTGGTGTCGATAATGCACTCGAAATCGCGATGGCCTGTGCCACTTTTGGTCTTGTGATTGGCGGTATTATCGGAGCGCCTTTAGGCACGTATTTGGTTGAAAAAAATCAACTTTCAACACCGAACGTACATGCAGCAGATGTGGAACACAAAAAGGCCCATCACATGCCGACTAAGGGCAATGTACTACATGGCATCGGAAGCGTTGTTCTTTTAGCATGCTGTGTTGAGCTCAGCCAAATGCTACATAGTTTAGTGCTTGTGCTCGATGTGCATTGGCTGAACATGGTGCCAAATTTCGTCTATGCGTTATTTGTTGGTGCACTATTCTCAACACTATTTAGCGAGAGCAAACCTGCCAAGATTGCGATGGTCGAAGTGGCACGTTTAAGCTCAATTGCCCTAAGTGTCTTCTTATCTATGGCATTGCTTGAAATCAAACTTTGGCAGCTGTTTGATATGGCGTTGTCGCTGGTGGTTATCCTAACGATTCAAACATTGTTTACTATTGTGTTTGTTACGTCCGTTACCTATAAGCTACTCGGTAAAAATTATGATGCCGCGGTGATGGCAAGTGGTCATGCGGGCTTTGGTTTGGGTGCGACACCGACAGCCATGCTCAATATGAATGGTATCACGGGTTACTACGGCCCATCGCCACAAGCGTATTTTATCGTGCCGTTAATTGGTGCGTTCTTTATCGATCTCTCAAACCTAATCGTTATAGAGACATTCTTACATTTCATGTCTTGATGGATCTTCCCCATCAAAGGGGATTACCAAAGTTCAGTACTTTGACTTTAAAATTTACTCAAGACATCAAAAACTATATTCAGAAGAGGAGTGACGGTTTGAAAGGTGTCCAGTTCCGCTGGTTCAGATCACTAGCTTATTTCGATGATTTTACCGCGAGTTCAATGGACGGGTTAAATCGGCTTTGTTTCCTAATTG
>NZ_JBFRNU010000092.1:0-15396 GCF_041471145.1 Vibrio sp. 10N.261.54.A5
AGTTAACCGCTGAAGGTAAAGCAGTACGCGTAGTATCTATGCCTGCAACTGACGCGTTCGACAAGCAAGATGCTGAATACCGTGAGTCTGTACTTCCATCTGACGTTACTGCTCGTATCGCAGTAGAAGCTGGCATCGCTGACTTCTGGTACAAGTACGTTGGTTTCGGTGGCAAGATCATCGGTATGACAACGTTCGGCGAATCTGCACCAGCAGGCGAGCTATTCAAGATGTTCGGTTTCACTACTGAAAACGTAGTAAACACCGCGAAAGAGCTTCTTGCTTAATCATTGATTGCTAGCTTAGTGCTAACAATGAAATGAATAAAAAAACCGAGCGCTGAGCTCGGTTTTTTGTCTCTGGGATTTGTTTCTCCTAGACTCATCTCTATAAGCAACAGATCAATCTGTCATGAACAAGCTGAGTTATTCAAGTAATGCCTTTTGGGTAGGATTCAGTTATCATCTGTTGCACGAAATTTTGGTTAGATGTACGGAACTATGCTAAAAGTCGCGATAAATGGATTTGGACGAATAGGGCGTAATGTATTGCGCGCTGTCTATGAAAGTGGCAAAAGCCAACAAATCAAAGTAGTAGCGGTCAATGAGCTTGCTCAGCCTGACGCTATGGCTCACCTATTGCAGTACGACACCAGTCACGGCCGCTTCGGTAAGAAAATCTCTAACGATCAAGAGCACATTTATGTCCATCATGGCATTGGTGCTGAAGACAAGGGTGAGTTTGATACCATTCGTATCTTACATCTTGCTGATATTGAGCTGTTGCCTTGGCGTGACCTTGAGGTGGATATCGTTCTCGATTGTACCGGTGTTTATGGTTGCCGAGATGACGGCCTCGCGCACATTGCTGCAGGGGCGAAAAAGGTACTGTTTTCTCACCCCGGTGCCAATGACCTCGATAACACCATTATCTATGGTGTGAACCACGATACCATCGAAGCGGACCACCAAATCGTTTCCAATGGTTCGTGCACCACCAACTGTATTGTCCCTATCATTAAGGTTCTTGATGACGCCTTTGGTATCGAGTCCGGTACGATTACGACTATTCACTCTTCAATGAATGATCAACAAGTTATCGATGCGTACCACAGCGATTTGCGTCGTACTCGAGCAGCAAGCCAATCGATCATTCCTGTCGATACCAAGTTGCATAAAGGTATTGAAAGAATCTTCCCGAAATTTTCCAACAAATTTGAAGCTATATCTGTGCGTGTGCCGACGGTAAACGTAACAGCGATGGATTTAAGTGTCACAATTAATGCAAATGTGAAAGTTAATGACGTAAATCAAACCATTGTTAATGCATCCCAGTGTACATTACACAATATAGTTGACTATACTGAAGCGCCGCTCGTTTCCATCGACTTTAATCACGATCCCCATAGCGCAATCGTTGATGGTTCACAAACGCGAGTGAGCAACGGCCACTTAGTTAAAATGCTAGTGTGGTGTGATAATGAATGGGGCTTTGCGAACCGAATGCTGGATACGGTTCTTGCAATGCAAGCTTCTGAAGGCAAGAAGTAAGACCTAGAAGCAAATGTGCGGATTATTTATTTTTTAGCTTGAAATAAATACTAAGAGTCCACATATTATTAGTAGTGAAAGAATTACCAGTTGAATAATTTATAGGCTTAGCAGGGTTGCTGAGTTTCCAAAACTTTATATTTATTTAAATTTGAGAGGACAAATCATGTCTGTGATCAAGATGACTGACCTGGAACTTGCAGGTAAACGCGTATTTATCCGTGCTGACCTAAACGTACCAGTAAAAGACGGTAAAGTAACTTCAGATGCACGTATCCTTGCATCTCTACCAACTATCAAACTTTGCCTAGAAGCTGGCGCAAAGGTAATGGTTACTTCTCACCTTGGTCGTCCTACTGAAGGCGAATACAACGAAGAGTTCTCTCTAGCTCCTGTAGTTAACTACCTAAACGACGCACTAGACTGCGAAGTTAAACTAGCTAAAGATTACGTAAACGGCCTAGAGCTAAACGCTGGTGAACTTGTTGTTCTTGAAAACGTTCGTTTCAACAAAGGCGAGAAGAAGAACGAAGAAGCACTTTCTAAGCAATACGCTGCACTATGTGACATCTTTGTAATGGATGCATTCGGTACAGCTCACCGTGCTCAAGCTTCTACACACGGCGTTGGTACTTACGCTCCTGTAGCATGTGCTGGCCCTCTTCTAGCTGCTGAGCTTGAAGCGCTTGGTAAAGCAATGGACAACCCAGCTCGCCCACTAGTGGCTATTGTTGGTGGTTCTAAAGTTTCTACTAAACTAACCGTTCTAGAGTCTCTTTCTAAAATTGCTGACCAGCTTGTTGTTGGTGGTGGTATCGCGAACACATTCATCGCTGCTGAAGGCCACAACGTAGGTAAGTCTCTATACGAAGCTGACCTAGTTGAAACGGCTCAAAAGCTAATGAAAGAGTGTGCTATCCCAGTAGCAACTGACGTTGCATGTGCTAAAGCATTCGACGAAAACGCAGAAGCTGAAATCAAGCACGTTTCTGAAGTTCAAGACGACGACATGATCTTCGACCTTGGTCCAGATTCAACTGCGGCACTAGCTGAAATCATCGGCAACGCGAAAACAATCCTTTGGAACGGCCCTGTAGGCGTATTCGAATTCAAGAACTTCGAAGCGGGTACAGCTGGTATCTCTAAAGCAATCGCTGAGTCTGCAGGTTTCTCTGTAGCAGGTGGTGGTGACACGCTAGCAGCTATCGATAAGTTCGGTATCAAAGCTGACGTTTCTTACATCTCTACTGGCGGTGGCGCTTTCCTTGAATTCGTTGAAGGTAAAGTACTTCCTGCAGTAGCAATGCTTGAAGAGCGTGCTAAAGCATAATTGATTTAGAAAGGCGAGATGTGAATCTCGCCTTTTAACGTTTGCTGCATATCACACTTTTTTGCTAGAATGGCATAAGTTGTGAGCAAACGATTGCAAGTTTTTAAACTTAAGTTTTTTAATCTTAAAACGATAGAATAAATAGGACTATTTCCATGTCTAAGATCTTCGATTTTGTAAAACCTGGTGTGATTTCTGGCGATGACGTACAGAAAGTATTTGAAGTAGCAAAAGAAAACAAATTTGCTCTTCCTGCTGTAAACGTTGTTGGTACTGACTCTGTAAACGCAGTACTAGAAGCAGCTGCTAAAGTTAAAGCTCCAGTAGTTGTTCAGTTCTCTAACGGCGGCGCTGCATTCTTCGCAGGTAAAGGCGTTAAACTTGAAGGTCAAGGCGCACAAGTTCTTGGCGCTGTAGCTGGTGCAAAATACGTACACGCTGTAGCTGAAGCTTACGGTGTTCCAGTTATCCTGCACACTGACCACGCTGCTAAGAAACTTCTTCCATGGATCGACGGTCTACTAGACGCTGGTGAAGAGTTCTTCGCACAAACTGGTAAGCCTCTATTCTCTTCTCACATGCTAGACCTTTCTGAAGAGTCTCTAGAAGAGAACATCGAAACATGTGCTAAGTACCTAGAGCGCATGGCTAAAATGAACATGACAATCGAGATCGAACTTGGTTGTACTGGTGGTGAAGAAGACGGCGTTGATAACTCTGATATGGACGCATCTGAGCTTTACACTTCTCCAGAAGACGTAGCATACGCTTACGAGAAACTAATGGCTGTTAGCCCACGTTTCACTATCGCTGCATCTTTCGGTAACGTACACGGTGTTTACCAAGCTGGTAACGTTGTACTTACTCCAACTATCCTACGTGACTCTCAAGCATACTGTGCAGAGAAGTTCGGTATCGCACCTAACGCTCTAAACTTCGTATTCCACGGTGGTTCTGGTTCTTCTGAAGCAGAAATCCAAGAGTCTATCGGCTACGGTGTTATCAAAATGAACATCGATACTGATACACAGTGGGCAACTTGGGACGGTATCCGTCAGTACTCTGCTGACAACTTCGATTTCCTACAAGGTCAAATCGGCAACCCAACTGGCGAAGCTGCTCCAAACAAGAAGTACTACGATCCACGCGTATGGCTACGTGCTGGTCAAGCTTCAATGGTTGCTCGTCTAGAGAAAGCATTTGCTGACCTTAACGCTGTAGACGTACTATAATTCTTTGAATTAAGTACTCTTTAAGTTTTAAAAACCCGCTCATTGAGCGGGTTTTTTTATATCTGATAAAAACTTGTACTAAATATGTGAAAAACCTAGCGTGCGGTGAATAAATTTCGTAGTCTTTTAGTTATCGGTATTTGTGTTTATCGGTAAGTTTTAATAATTCAAAAGCTTACATAAATATGACTTTGCAATCTGTCAAAGATAGGATATCGTGCCGAAAAACTGAACTTGGTTCAGTTTATAAAAAGGACTTGGCTTTAATTTACTTTTAACACAATGACTTAACGGTAATTACACTGTTTATTATATTGCAGAGTAAATGAGGCTTAAGGCAGTTTAGCCCATAGCATATTATATAGAGGATGCACATTATGGCTGATAGTTCGACAGCGATTGAGACTCCACTTGTGGATGGTTTGTCTCAAGCAGAGCAGTGGTTAACAAATAATTCAGATTTATTTATCCAATATGGCGTAAATATCATTTCAGCACTGATAATTCTATTTATTGGTAACCTTATTGTTAAAGCAGTAGCGAATAGCGTGTCTAAGGTTCTTCAGAAGAAGAAAATGGACCGAGCAGTTGTGGAGTTCGTCCATGGTTTAGTTCGTTACTTGTTGTTTGTGATTGTTTTAATTGCTGCACTTGGTCGTTTAGGTGTTCAAACGGCATCTGTAGTTGCTGTTATTGGTGCGGCTGGTTTAGCCGTTGGTCTTGCACTACAAGGCTCACTATCTAACTTTGCTGCTGGTGTACTTATCGTTGCATTCCGTCCATTTAAGTCTGGTGACTATGTGGAAATTGGTGGTGTGGCAGGTTCAGTTGATTCTATTCAAATCTTCCAAACGGTTCTAACAACGCCAGACAACAAAATGGTTGTAGTACCTAACGGTAGCGTTATCGGCAGCCCAATCACAAACTATTCTCGTCATGCGACGCGCCGTATTGATCTAATGATTGGTGTTTCTTACAACGCTGATCTTCAGAAGACAAAAGCGCTACTGACTAAGATCTGTGAATCTGATGAGCGTGTACTGAAAGAACCTGGCGTTCAAGTTGGTGTTCATACGCTTGCTGATTCTTCAGTTAACTTCGTTGTTCGTCCATGGGTTAGCACTGCTGACTACTGGAATGTTTATTTCGACCTGATGCAAGCAATCAAAGAAGGCTTGGATAACGAGGGTATCGAAATTCCATTCCCGCAAATGGATGTACACATGAATAAAGTAGAAGCTTAATTCCTAGTTAGTTTTTATAACTATAAGCTTTTATAAGGAAAGGCGGATAACTTAGGTTATCCGCCTTTTTTGTTGGTTTCATGAAGCTAAATAGATTTACCAGTATTGCTCAATAAGTCCATCGGTAAGCACCGTTGCTATGGCGAACATCATGGTTGCGACTGCGATATCAATGCCTTTCTTAACCTTAGGTTTAGATAGCGTCGGGCCTAGTTTTGCAGCGCCTAATGACAAAGAATAGAACCAGACGAACGAAGCCAATATAGTCCCCATAGCAAATGCAATTCTGTCGTTGCCTTCAAATTGCCCACCAATGGATCCAAGAATTACCACGGTATCCAAATAGAGATGTGGGTTTAATACTGTTACTGCCAATGCCCCTAAAATAACGGTGCGCTTGCCACGCGCTAATATCTCACCTTTCGACTCATCACTGGTGCGCACTTTGAATGCACTGCGTAGTGAGAGCAAACCATACACAGTCAGAAAAGCGATGCCACCTAGTGTCACTGAGGTAAGCAGTAATTCATTTTGCGACAAGATCGCTCCGCCGCCAAAAATGCCTAATGAGATAAACAGAGTATCGAGCAGGCTACAAATCGTTGCTGTCGTTAAATGATGATTGCGTTTTATCCCTTGATTTAGGACGTACGCATTCTGAGCGCCAATAGGGATAATCATACTTGCCCCTAGACCAAAACCTTGTAATAAAACCCAAAAACTCATTTTAACCTCCACTTATTTAACGATATTTACGTGCTATATGGCGAAGATACTCTGACCCTTTAAATAAGTATAATTAATGATTTTAATCCATTATTAGAGTTGCTAATGTGGTGATGAGTTAGCTTAAAAAGGAAGCAAATTGATGCGCGGATTGGATTATAAATGGATTGAAGCACTGGATGCTGTAGTAAAACAACGTAGCTTCGAAAGGGCTGCTGAGCAGTTATATATCTCCCAGTCGGCGGTATCTCAACGCATCAAACAGCTGGAAAAGTGGTTGGCTCAGCCAGCCTTGGTGAGAGAAAGCCCGCCTAGGCCAACGCCTGCGGGTAAAAAACTACTGGGCTTATATCGCCGTGTTCGCTTGTTAGAGCACGAGCTTGTCCCAGAGTTGATGAACGAAGAGGGAACTCAACCTCTTTCTCTGTCTATTGCGACCAATGCTGATAGCTTGGCGACATGGTTACTTCCTGCGTTATCTGATGTGATGAATTCACGTCAAGTTGAGTTGAACCTCGCGATTCATGGTGAATCAAGAACCATTGAGAAGATTAAAAGTGGTGAGGTGGCCGGTGCAATCAGTTTGGAGTCTCAAGCGATTCCTGGCTGCAGTGCTGACTATCTCGGTAGGATGGATTATGTGTGCGTGGCTAGCCCTGACTTTCATCAGCGTTACTTTGCAGAGGGCGTAAACTACGCCACCTTAAGCAAAGCACCTGCGGTTTCCTATGATCAATACGATGATCTGCATAAGAAATTTTTGCATGATCATTTTAACGTCCCGAGAGATAGTGTGATCAATCATACTGTCGGCAGCTCAGAAGCATTTGTACGCTTGGCATTGTCGGGCGTTGCCTATTGTTTGATTCCTCGATTGCAGATTATCGAGGAGCTAGAGTCTGGTGCTTTGATTGATATTACGCCCGGCTTTTTGTTGTCTTATCGAATCTATTGGCACCATTGGCAATTAGAGAGCGGGGTATTAAAAGAGATATCTCAAGCAATATTAAATTATGCCCACAACCACTTACCTCAGTAAGCTGTTGGTTTTTGCAGCGTCAAAGTTGTGTTAGAAGTCCTGTCGCGGGATTGGTTATGTGACAAATTGCTCTATGATAAAAGAACATTTGTTCAGCATAGGTCTACCTAATGAAGTTTGTACCAAAGATGTTAGCAACGTCTCTTACTCTTACTGCAGCATTGAGTGCTGTGAGTTTTCCATCATTGGCTGACTCGCCATCTTTTCCGCATATTTCAACGACAGGCTATGGTGAAGTGATCGCGACACCAGACATGGCGACATTTTCAGTTAGAGTCGTGGAATCGACGATGACTGCTGAACAGGCTAAAAATACCGTTGATAAAGTGGTGACTGGCTTTCTAAATAAGCTACATCAAGCGGGTGTTGATGAGGCGAATGTACACAGCTCTAACCTGTATTTATCTCCTCAATATCATTACCCGAAAAATGGTAAACCTGAACTGGTTGGTTACCGTGCATCACGTAATGTGACCGTTCAAGTGAATGAGCTAGCCAACTTAAATGACTACATGGATATTGCCATTGGGCAGGGTATTAACCAGATCGATAATATCCAACTTCAGGTTCGTGACCAAGCTAAGTATCAGGAGCAAGCGCGCTTGGAGGCCATTAAAGATGCGACATCAAAAGCTAAATCATTGGCGAGCGGTTTTGAGCGCGAGTTAGGTGATGTATGGCGCGTAGATTACAACGCACAATCTTCTCAGCCTGTATTGATGCGTTCAATGGCAATGGATGCGAGAACCGAGTCGAATTCTTATGAAGATTCGACGATCACCATTCGTGATCGAGTGAATGTGATCTACCAACTAGAAGAGTAGTGAACATACCTCAGGAGGGATTAGATCATCATGATCTATTTACCTACAGTAGGCCAAGTACTAAAAAGGCTCTCATTACGAGAGCCTTTTCTATTTTACTTATGATCTAATTCGATGATTAGTGAAGTAGACGAGCACGAATTGTGCCTTCGATCTCTTTCAGTTTAAGCAGTGCTTCTTCAGAGCGATCGGCTTCTACATCGATAACGACATAACCCATATCAGCCGCAGTCTGTAGGTATTGACCCGCGATGTTGATCCCTTCCTCAGCGAAGATGGTGTTGATCTGAGTTAGGATGCCTGGGCGGTTTTCGTGAATGTGTAATAAACGAGACGTTCCAGTATGCAGTGGTAGTGATACCTCAGGGAAGTTAACACTTGATAGCGTAGAGCCGTTATCAGAGTATTTCGCTAGCTTACCAGCAACTTCAACACCAATGTTCTCTTGTGCTTCTTGAGTTGAACCACCCACGTGAGGCGTTAGGATCACGTTATCGAACTGCATTAATGGAGACTCAAACGGGTCTGCATTGGTTTTTGGTTCTGTTGGGAAAACATCAATAGCCGCACCTGCAAGGTGTCCAGACTCCAGAGCGCCACACAGAGCAGGAATATCGACTACCGTGCCACGAGCTGCGTTGATAAAGATAGAACCAGGCTTCATGCGCTCGAACTCTTCTTTACCCATCATGTCTTTTGTTTCGTTGGTTTCAGGTACATGCAAAGAGATTACGTCACACTTGTTCAGTAATTCCGTCATGGTATGAACTTGCGTTGCGTTACCCAGAGACAGTTTGTTTTCAATGTCGTAGAAGTAAACACGCATGCCAAGGTTTTCAGCAATAATACCCAGTTGAGTACCGATGTGACCGTAGCCAATAATACCTAAACGCTTACCACGGGCTTCGTAAGAGTTGTCGGCACTCTTTTTCCAGATGCCACGGTGTGCAAGCGCGTTCTTTTCTGGAATGCCACGTAGTAGCAATAGAACCTGACCAAGAACGAGCTCAGCAACGCTTCGAGTGTTTGAGAACGGTGCGTTGAACACAGGGATACCGCGTTTTGCTGCTGCTTGAAGGTTGACTTGGTTAGTACCAATACAGAAACAACCGACGGCAACCAGCTTTTCAGCTGCATCAATAACTTCTTGGGAGATATTAGTGCGAGAACGAATACCAATGAAATGAGCATCTTTTACTGCTTCAAGAAGTTCATCTTCCGGTAGCGAGCCTTTGTGGTACTCAATGTTTGTGTAACCAGCGGCTTGCAGTACTTCTACAGAAGAAGGGTGAAGACCTTCTAGAAGTAGAATTTTAATTTTTTCTTTTTCCAGTGAAACTTTGGCCATTGTTCTCGTCCTTAAAATGGAAAGGTTGGGCAAATGCGGCGCACGTGCTACAAAATGGCTGAAAGGGGAACAAATTCACCACTTTGTTAGGAGACAAACGTTTTCCCTGTGCGTCTTCTGAACAATAAAGTAACAAAAAAAAAATGTTTTGGGTAAGAAAATTACGGAATAAGACATAATTTTACAGCAATAAAGCAAAAAAAACGGCGCCCTAGGGCACCGTATGTAATGAAGTAACAGAAAAACTCAATCTTCTATTATTTATTCTTCGATTTTTGCACCTTCAGGCGTGCCGGTGATAACCACATCAGCACCACGGTGAGCGAACAGACCAACCGTCACCACACCAGCTATACCATTGATGATATCTTCTAGTTGTTTCGGGTTTTCGATCGCCATGCCGTACACATCTAGGATCACGTTGCCGTTATCGGTTGTGCAGCCTTCGCGGTAAACTGGGTCACCACCAAGCTTAACCAACTCACGTGCCACGTATGAACGTGCCATTGGGATTACTTCAACAGGCAGTGGGAATTTACCCAACACATGAACTGCTTTAGTACCGTCAACAATACACACAAACTTATCAGAGATAGCCGCTACGATTTTTTCACGAGTCAAAGCAGCGCCGCCGCCTTTGATCATATCGCGAGTTGGGTTGATTTCATCTGCGCCATCAACATAGATGTCTAGCTTAGCGACATCGTTACACTCATACACTTTGATCTCTAGCTCTTCTAGTCGCTGCGTTGAAGCAACAGAGCTTGAAACCGCACCTTTGATTTTGTCTTTCATTGTGCCTAGTGCGTCGATGAAGTGATTTACTGTAGAGCCAGTACCTACACCTACAATGCTGCCTTCTTCAACATATTGAAGTGCTGCCCAGCCAGCTGCTTTTTTCATTTCATCTTGAGTCATGCCATTCTCCTGAATAAGGTCTTGCGCTTTGAATTGATCGTTTGCGTAATGATGAAGTTAACGTTTAGATATTGAGTTAACGTTTCTATATCGAGGTTAACGTTTGCGGCGCGATTATAGCGCTTTAATGGTTGTTTTCCCATTGCCAAGTTTTACTCGGAGTCACGATTTTAGGTAACGGAATGTCCCATTCTTCAATCGGTAGCGTATCAACATGTTGGCAATCATGAGCCAAACCAATAGGAGCTGCACCTTCGCCCGTCTCGAACCACTTTGCCAAGGTGCGATCGTAATATCCGCCGCCCATACCTAAACGATGGCCATGGGAGTCAAAGCCGACAAGGGGCGTAAGAATAAGGTCGAGTTGCTGACAAGGTTTAACCAGCATTTGATTGAGCTGAGGTTCGACAATACCGTACTTATTCAAGACCGTCGGTGTGGTTGGCGAGTAGTGTAAAAACAGCAGGTGCCCGGCAGAGAAGGGGTGCAATACTGGTAAATAAGTTTGCTTACCTTGCGCCCATAACCATTCGATTAAAGGCTGAGTATCGAGTTCGCCATCGATAGAGATATAGAGGGCAATATGCTGAGCAGACTGAATTTCATCAAGCTGCATGCACTGCTTAACTAAGTCGATACCGGATTGAGTTTGTTGGTCGCCAGATAAGGCATTGCGTTTGATACGGATCTGTTTGCGAAATTCGCTGCGTGTGAGCGTCTTCATAAGAAGGGATACCCCAAAGTGCCGTTGAGAATAGATGGCCCTTGAACCAGCGAGTTCAAGGCGGATCAGCAATGATTACCGTAGGCTTCTCGGTCGGGCCGAGCATGCTCAATAGCACTCAAGTACTAACCCTTAGGGATTGCTTATCGGCTCGGGGACGTGAATCCTCTGACAAACACTCCAGGGTAAATTTTGTGTACGCTATTGCTGTCCGTGCTTAACTTTACTGAGGACATCTGAAAGTGATGTCGTGAGCTGTTCCATTCGCTCGGTCAGTGCGTTTTGTTCATCATTTGCTTCAAACTTCTTGGTTTGTAATTCGTAGCAAATATTCAGAGCTGCGATAGTCAGCAGCTTCACTTCATTGGTTACCTTAGTACGTTCAGCCATCTCTTTCAATCGATTATCAAGATCGGCCGCCGCTGCAATCAATGACTCTTCTTGCCCTGGTGGACAATTCACTCGAGTCAGTTTTCCTAATATTTCAACGTCTACCGCTTGATTACTCATGATGGATGAACTCTTTAACGCGCTATTTTAAGGCTGTTGCCCTTCGCCATTTTTTGAGAAAGAAAAAGTGCAAGTACCGATGAGGAAGCAATCTCCTCTGAGGGAGAAACTATAGGTAAACCGCTATTAAGATTCAAGCTTTTCAGAGTGACTGTTTGTAAATGAGAGCTTGAGCACACAGTAATTCAGCAAATTGAACAATTGGTAGTCAGTCATCCTTCAATTGCTGGGGATCGATGCTTACCAGAATTGGGGTGAAGTGGTACGATTATACTATCGATATAAAGAATAACTGAGCGAGCTATCTGATGAGCGAAACTACTTTACCTGACTACCTAACGGTTGCGACTGAACTTCAATCGGCAAGTCTAGCCGTAACCCCTGCTGAGATGCATGGTTTATTAACGGGTATGTTAAGCGGAGGCTTAAACCTTGCAGATAAAAGCTGGCAACCACTGATCTTCGATTACACCAATGAAGGTATGGGCTGGCCAGATCGCGCGCTAACGCTTGCGGAAGCAACACTGAAAGTCACAACCAGTGAAATCACAGGCTCAGGCATGGAACTGTCTATGCTGCTGCCGGACGAAGACGCAAGCGCAAGCCTATTTGACTTGGCTGATGGTGTGTCTGATTGGATTAACCATTTCATTTCTGGTCTAGGCTTGGTTGGCGCTCAATTGAACAAAGCGTCTGACAGTACAAAAGAAGCATTAGTTGATCTAGAAGAGATGGCCAAGCTAGGCATTGACGAAGATGATGATCTGGAAGAGCAAGCGCAGCTTCTAGAGCACGTTATTGAGCACGTAAAAGCGTGTGCACTAACGATTCATGCTGAATTTGGTGCTCGCCCATCTGAAGATGCGGCGCCTACCATTCATTAATTCGTTGGCCGGTTTGAGGTTATGATGGCTCAGTATGATGTTGTAATTGCTGGTGGCGCAATGGCAGGGGCAACCTTAGCCCTTGCTTTGAATCACCTAAGCCAAGGTTCACTGTCGATTGCGGTAGTGGAGCCTTATCAGGTTGATCATCAAGCTCACCCTGGGTTTGATTCTCGTTCGATTGCTTTGTCCTATGGCACGGTGCAGATCCTGGATTCTTTGCGCTTATGGCAATCTATCGCTCCGGTCGCGACCCCGATTAAAGATATCCATGTTTCGGATCGCGGGCATGCCGGAATGACAGACATCTACAGTGAAGAGCTTGCTGTAGATGCGCTTGGCTACGTGGTCGAGTTAGCAGATGTGGGTCGAATCTATCAGCAGAAACTTGAATCAGAAGCGGCAATTACCATGCTTTGTCCTGAGTCTGTTAGTAAAGTTGAACGTGAAGAAGCGTTGACGACGATTGAACTGACAAGTGGGCAAACAGTAACCACTAAGTTACTGGTTGCTGCTGACGGTGCAATCTCAACCTGTTGCCAACAGCTCAATATCTCATTGAGTGAGCACGACTTTGAGCAAGTCGCTGTGATTGCCAATATTGTGGCGAGTGAACCTCACCAAGGTCGCGCATTTGAGCGTTTTACCCATCATGGGCCAGTTGCTCTATTACCGATGAGTGACAACCGTTTATCGTTGGTTTGGTGTTTAACACCAGAGCAAGCACAAAAAGTGATGACGCTAAACGACAATGAATTTCTTGAGCAATTGCAGAATGACTTTGGCTGGCGACTTGGCCGATTAGAGAAGGTCGGCAAGCGCGCGAGTTACCCTCTGATTCTTCGTCACCGACAGCAAAATATCTCTCATCGATTTGCCATTGTTGGTAATGCTGCTCAAACGCTTCACCCAATTGCGGGGCAAGGCTTTAACCTAGGCATCCGAGATGTGGCTTCCTTGGCAGAAGAGTTGTGTACCCAGTTAGATGATGTAGGTCGTTACCGTGGTCTTGTTAACTTTAGAAAGCGTAGAGAACAAGACCGAGACGCAACGATCACGTTGACTTCAAGCCTAGTTCACCTGTTCTCAAACGATTATATGACCGCTCGCATTGGGCGTAATCTTGGGTTAGCCGTAATAGATAACCTTCCACCACTTAAAGGTCCACTTTTGCGTCATACGCTTGGCCTAGTAGAAAGATAAGGTAATAAATAATGATGCAAAGTGTTGATATCGCGATTGTTGGTGGTGGCATGGTTGGCCTAGCGCTTGCTGCTGCCCTAAAAGACAGTGACCTAAGAATCGCTGTCATTGAAGGCAGAGCGCCTAGTGAAGGGCTGAGTGAGCTGCCTGATGTGCGTGTATCCGCGTTGAGTCGTTCTAGTGAAGTGATTCTTCGTAACCTAGGTGCATGGCAAGGTATCGAACAAAGACGCGCTGCACCGTATCAAGCGATGGAAGTGTGGGAACAAGACAGTTTCGCTCGTATTGAGTTTGACTCGACACGCTTGGCTCAGCCTAATCTTGGTCATATCGTTGAAAACCGTGTGATTCAATTAGCGCTGCTTGATCAGGTTAAGAAACAAGACAACGTCAGCCTGTATATGCCCGCAACGTGTAAAACGATGGCGATTGGTGAAAGTGAAGCTTGGTTAACATTGGACAATGGTCAAGCACTGACAGCTAAGTTAGTTGTTGGAGCAGACGGCGCAAACTCTTGGGTTCGTAAGCAGCAAGATATCCCATTAACACATTGGGATTACGGACACAGTGCGATTGTCGCGAACATCAAAACCACAGAGCCGCACCACAGCGTTGCTCGTCAAATCTTCACGCCTCAAGGCCCATTGGCATTCCTACCAATGCAACCAAGCAACATGAGCTCGATTGTTTGGTCTACGGAACCAAATCGTGCCGAGAAGCTGGTATCCATGTCGGATGTTGATTTTAATAAGCAGCTAACGGCAGAGTTCGACTCGAAGCTTGGATTGTGCGAAGTGGTTGGTGACCGTTTTGCCTTCCCACTGCGCATGCGTTATGCGCGTGACTTTGCGGTAGAGCGTGTGGCTTTGGTTGGTGATGCTGCTCATACCATTCACCCATTAGCAGGGCAGGGTGTGAACCTTGGCTTATTAGACGCAGCAAGTTTAGCGCAAGAGCTGTTAAAGCTATGGTCTGCGGGTGAGGATATTGGCACCAAGCGTAATCTTCGCGGCTACGAGCGCTGGAGAAAAGCAGAGGCGGCGAAAATGATTGCTTCAATGCAGGGCTTCAAAGATCTGTTTGAAGGCGATAACCCAGCTAAGAAGCTGATTCGTGGTATTGGTATGAAGCTAGCGGGCCAATTACCGGGTGCGAAAGATGAGATCATGAAGCGCGCACTGGGTTTGTCTGGCAATCTTCCTGACTTAGCTAAGCGTCCAGTGACTCATCGATAATGACATAGTGTTCTGGTGGTTTATCGAATCATCATTGATACGAAAATTGGTACGAAAAAAGGGTTGGCATAATGCCAACCCTTTTTGTTTTTAATTCTGTAGATAATCAGGTCATGCGTACGCGCAGCGCAGTTTCATGATTTCACTATTTATTTCTTTCACTGTTTGAAAGTGACGTTTTTCTGCTCGGTCTGGTAGCACTAGCTTACCGTTATCAAACTCAAATTTTCCTACGCCGTAAATGTAGATTCGTCCTTTGAAAAGTCGACTTACATGTTTAGCAATCATACTCGGTGTATAGCGCTTAAACAGTCTCATTCTTAATTATCCTTATATTTACCTAGCCTGCATATTATAGAAAAACTCCGAGATAATAATTGTGATAAGCATGGAGTTATATGCAGTAGCGTTGACGTTAATTAGATATTTGTGCTGTTCTAAGCACTTTCTTCAGTAAATATCTATTTTTACGTGAGCTCCTCCCCAAAATAATACTGAGTAGTGAACTACCGTGAACTTTTCTGTTCAGTATTAAGCAGTGATAATGTTACAAGTATAAGAATAGGCGGGATTTTTTTGTTTGTGTAATCAAATTGTAAATTTCGGACAAAAAAAAGGTTCATCGCGGA
>NZ_JBFRNU010000093.1:0-411 GCF_041471145.1 Vibrio sp. 10N.261.54.A5
TCATTCCACAGATTATTTCATTCTTCTTCTCGTACTTTGTATTGAAGATAAAGAATCCGGTAGAAGCTTTAGGTTGTGTAACCGGTGGTCGAAGTGCAAACCCAGCGTTCGCTGCATTGATGGAAAAAACAGGCAACGCAACGCCAGTATTCTCTTTTACTGTGACTTACGCCGTAGCCAACGTGTTACTGACTCTATGGGGCCCAATTATCGTCGGCATTATTACCGTTAATGCGGGTATGTAATTAAAACCTACAACTCATTATAGATTTAAAAAATCATCAACTTATTAACAGACCTACCCAATCAAAAATAGGGTAGGCCTGAATAATCACGCTTAAGTAAAACACTTTATTTAATTACAAGTGTTTAATATTAAATTATTAGGTAAATATTATGACTACTCAAACT
>NZ_JBFRNU010000094.1:0-1344 GCF_041471145.1 Vibrio sp. 10N.261.54.A5
CCTAAACGCCAGCCTGTTGCGCCAAAGTACTTAGAGAACGAGTAAACACAAAGTGTGTTGTATGGTAGTTTTGCAAATAGAGAAACGAAGTCATCGGCAAATGTACCGTATACGTCATCAGTGATGATGAATAGGTCACTGCGTTGCTCATTCACAAAGTTTGTTAGGTTCTCTAGAGTCTCGTCAGAGAATTTCACTGATGCTGGATTAGCAGGGTTAACGACGCAAAGCAGTTTGATGTCTGTATCTGCAAGTTTTTCAATTTCAGACATTGGTAGCTGCCAAGTCGTCTCATCAAGGCGTAGCTCAACGATTTCCAGCTCATACTCTGCTAGCTCTGGGATTTCTAGGTAAGGGGTAAAGATTGGCGTGATTAGCGCAACTTTGTCACCTTTTTTCAATAGACCATTGTTGAACATGGTTGCGAACGTGTACGTCATTGACGCTGTGCCGCCTTCTGTTGCGAACAGGTCAAAGTTAGTCGTCATTGGCATTGGGCCGTACATCTCTTCTGCGATGTATTGTTTAACCACTTTCTCGATGTTCACTAGCATACGTGGTGGCACTGGGTAGTTACACGCAAGGTAAGCCAGTACTAGCTCGTTTAGGAACGCTTGTTTTTCGATGCCTAGACGGTCTTTTGCGTAGCTTAGTGCACGACGTAGGAAGTCAACGCCTTTGTCTGTTGCATATTGGCTTGCGAACGTGTCGAAACGCTCAACGATGCCAACACCATCAGGGATACCACCGAAATCACCACCTAGGTAAGCGTAGTTACGCTCTGCTTCTGCTACCGCAAACTCACCAAGACGGATGAAGGCTTTACGAGGTAGCGTTGCTAGGAAGTTAGGGTTACCACGACCTGCATCAAGAAGTGCACGATCTGGCACAGCTTGCGCCACTTCAATCAGTTTGTCTTTTAGCTCGAATGGGCTTAGGTCAGCGAATTTTGAAAAATCGATAGTTGGAGTTTGAGTAGTCATAATAGATACCTTACTTTCATAAATTTTAGCAAGTCGATCCCCTTCCCTATGTTTGGCCAGGGAATCGCTTAGTGTTTTAATTGGATTGACGTCTTAGACTGACGTTATAGTCTGAATTACATACCAGCGTTGACGGAGATAATGCCGACGATGATTGGTCCCCAAAGGGTCAATAGCACGTTGGCTACTGCGTAAGTCACTGTGAATGAGAATACTGGAGTTGCATTGCCTGTTTTTTCCATCAATGCCGCAAACGCAGGGTTTGCACTTCGACCACCAGTCACACAACCAAGTGCTTCAATTGGGTTTTTGATTCTCAAAACAAAGTAAGAGAAGAAGAACGAAATAATCTGTGGAATGA
>NZ_JBFRNU010000095.1:0-13639 GCF_041471145.1 Vibrio sp. 10N.261.54.A5
ACATCGCCAGGCTTTAAATATCGTTACCTGTGTATACATGTAACAACATCTACAGTGTACTAATCTGTTGATGACAATTTTTTGGAGGGATGGCTGAGTGGTCGAAAGCACCGGTCTTGAAAACCGGCAACCGTTAATAGCGGTTCTAGGGTTCAAATCCCTATCCCTCCACCACCATTAGAAAGCCCGCTGAGAAATCAGCGGGCTTTTTTCTTATCTGCGATATACATAAATAAAAGGGGAAGGGCACTGACGTGCTCTTCCCTTTTTTGTATTTAAAACAATGACGACTAGTCCGCTAAATATTTCCCTTCTGCAACTTGCCAGAACGCTCGAATTAGAGGGTTATCTAGCTGTGCTCGCTTACAACATACGCCTAACTCAAATGGCTTGATAGGTTCTATCTTTAAGCGGCTAACTTTATCTCTTACTGGACTGTTGTTTATGACCACATCAGGTGCGATGCCAACTCCACATCCTAGTGCCACCATACTTACAATCGCCTCATGGCCAGAAACTTGCGCGTATATGTTGGGTTTTATCTTCATCTTTTTAAACCATGCATTGGCTCGTTCACGCGCTGTTCCTGCTTCTGGGATGATAAAGGGCACTTCATTCCAGTTTGGCTTATCGGATTGCAGTTGTTGGCTAAAGCTACTCACACCAGATGGAATGATGACTGACAGTGGAATATCGCTGATGGTTTCGAATTCTAACCTTGAAGGAAGGATGTCTGGCTTTGCTGAAATCGCGATATCCGCTTCATCGTTTAAGATCTTGTCGATGGATTGAGCTGGATCACCAGTAGAGAGCTTAAATTCAATATACGGATGAATAGCCCTAAATTCGGTTATGAGTTCAGGTAGGTGACTGTAGCTAGCCGTTACTGAACAAAATATACGGATCTCACCTTTAAGTTCTTGCTCTCCGCCCTTCAGGTGAAGGTTATATTGCTGCCACTCTCCCACGATGCTCAATGCTACAGGCAATAGGTGTTTTCCTGCTGGGGTAAGATCAACACTGCGGTTGTCTCTGATTAGCAGTTCTTGTCCTGTTTCCTCTTCAAGCTTTTGTATCTGACGGCTCAGCGCTGAAGGACTGACGTGCATAGCAGCAGCGGTTTTGCTGAAACTCTTGCTGTCGCATAAATGTATAAATAATTGTAGAGATTTTATGTTCATGTTCTGCGATCGTTTCCATGTTGCATTTATTGCAATAACTAATTGTGAATATATCACTTTCAGCAACGGAGTGTCTGTTTTAGTATTAAGTCATTCGATAGAGAGATATCGACCTTACGGACTTATTTTTAAAGGAGTGCCCTAGAATGGCTAACTATTTCAATACATTAAACCTTCGTGAACAACTAGACCAATTAGGTCGTTGCCGCTTTATGGATCGTGAAGAATTCGCGACAGAAGCTGAATACCTTGAAGGTAAGAAAATCGTAATTGTTGGTTGTGGTGCTCAAGGCCTAAACCAAGGTCTAAATATGCGTGATTCTGGTCTAGACGTATCTTACGCTCTACGCCAAGCGGCAATTGATGAAAAGCGTCAATCATTCAAAAATGCTGATGAAAACGGCTTTGTTGTGGGTAGCTACGAAACGCTAATCCCTCAAGCAGACCTAGTAATCAACCTTACTCCTGATAAGCAACACACAAACGTTGTTGAAACAGTAATGCCTCTAATGAAGCAAGGCGCTGCTCTTGGTTACTCTCACGGCTTCAACGTTGTGGAAGAAGGCATGCAATTACGTGCTGACCTTACTGTAGTAATGGTTGCACCTAAGTGTCCAGGCTCTGAAGTTCGCGAAGAGTACAAACGTGGCTTCGGTGTACCAACACTTATCGCTGTTCACCCAGAAAACGACCCTAAAGGCGAAGGTTGGGATATCGCTAAAGCTTGGGCTGCAGGTACTGGTGGTCACCGTGCAGGTTGCCTAGAGTCTTCTTTCGTAGCAGAAGTTAAATCTGACCTGATGGGTGAGCAAACTATCCTTTGTGGCATGCTACAAGCGGGTTCTATCGTATCTTACGAGAAGATGATTGCTGATGGCATCGAACCTGGCTACGCAGGCAAGCTTCTACAATACGGTTGGGAAACGATTACTGAAGCACTTAAGTTTGGTGGCGTAACTCACATGATGGATCGCCTATCTAACCCGGCTAAAGTTAAAGCGTTTGAGCTTTCTGAAGAGCTTAAAGACCTAATGCGTCCGCTTTACAACAAGCACATGGATGACATCATCTCTGGTCACTTCTCTAGCACAATGATGGCTGACTGGGCGAACGATGACGTGAACCTACTAGGCTGGCGTGAAGAGACAGGCGAAACTGCATTCGAAAACTACCCAGCTTCTGACGTAGAAATCTCAGAGCAAGAGTACTTCGACAACGGTATCCTAATGGTTGCTATGGTTCGTGCCGGTGTTGAGCTAGCATTCGAAGCTATGACGGCATCAGGCATCATTGATGAGTCTGCTTACTACGAATCTCTACATGAGCTTCCACTAATCGCAAACACAGTTGCTCGTAAGCGTCTTTACGAAATGAACGTTGTAATCTCTGATACTGCTGAGTACGGTAACTACCTATTCGCTAACGTAGCAACACCGCTACTACGTGAGAAGTTCATGCCTTCAGTAGCAACGGACGTCATCGGCCGTGGTCTAGGTGAGACATCTAACCAAGTTGATAACGCTAAGCTAATTGAAGTAAACGAAGCTATCCGTAACCACCCTGTAGAATACATTGGTGAAGAGCTACGTAGCTACATGAGCGACATGAAGCGTATCGCTGTTGGCGGTTAATCTTCCAGTTCATCACTGAATAAAAATAGCCCTGAACATTTGTTCGGGGCTTTTTTATGCTTGCAACTATTTTACCGGTGAAGGCTTGATAGATTGAGGAAAAAATAAAGGCTTACCCGAAGGTAAGTCTTTATTCGAACTTGAACTGATTGAAAAAAATGACTATTTGTCTGAAAGCTTTGCTTCTAGTTCAGCCAGTTTTTGTTCCATTTCAGTGAGCTTCTGGCGAGTGCGAAGCAGTACTTGTGTTTGAACATCAAACTCTTCACGGCTCACAACGTCTAGCTTGTTGAGTTGGCCTTGGATAACTTGGCGAACTTTTTGGTCTACGTCTGAACCAAGCTCTTTTACTGGTTGAGGCATAGAATCGTGGATCTGCTTAGCAATTTGCTCTAGTTTTTTTGGATCAAACATATCAATTAAAACTCCTTAATATTTATCACTATTCTATTTAATCACATCAAAGATGTCGCCTATGGCGTACAAAAAAAGGCCACCGAAGTAGCCTTTTTATTGTTAATACGACAGGGAAATTACTTATTGTTAGCTAATTCTCTGTGCGCCGCTTTTGCTTCATCAACACGGGCCAGCTTCTCGAGATCTTTATCTTCGAGGAAAACTGGAATTGGTTTATGTTTTTCGGCTAAGTAGCTATAAATAACCGGTAGAACAAACAGCGTAAACAGCGTACCAATCGCCAGACCAGCAACGATAACAATACCGATACTAAAGCGCTGAGCTGCACCTGCACCCGTGGCGTACATCAATGGGATCAGGCCTGCAATCATCGCCGCTGTTGTCATTAGGATTGGACGTAGACGTACCCTTGCCGCCTCCATAACCGCCTCTTTGCGTGATAATTTATTATGCAGCTGCTCTTCTTTTGCTACCTCACAGATCAAGATACCGTGCTTGGTAATCAGACCAACCAAGGTAATCAGCCCCACTTGCGAGTAGATGTTCATCGTCGCTGCGCCCCAAGCGAGCGCAATCAATGCACCACATATTGCGAGTGGCACCGACACCATGATAACCAATGGATCTTTTAACGACTCAAATTGAATCGCCAGAACCAAGAAGATGATCGCCAGTGCTAAACCGAACGTCACATACAGTGCGCTGCCTTCTGTTACAAACTGACGCGACTCACCCATGTAGTCATGGTTATAGCCTGCAGGTAATTTGGTTTGGGCAATGTTTTCAAACCAGTTTACCGCATCACCCATCGCCGCGCCCGGCATAGGAACCGCACCGACCGTCGCTGAGTTCAACTGGTTGAAGTGAGGAAGAGAGCGAGGCTCTGCCACCACATCAATTGTTACCAAGCTACCGAGAGGAACAGCATCACCATTGCTGGCTCGAACGTAGTAATGATTCATTGACTCTGGGTTTAAGCGGAACTTACGCTCAACCTGAGGGATCACTTCATAAGAACGACCGTTGAGGTCAATACGGTTAACGTAACCATCCGACATCATGGTGCTTAGGGTGACACCGATATCTTGCATCGTTACCCCATAAGCGCCCGCCATATCTTTATCAATTTGAATCTTCATCGTTGCTGAATCGTAGTTCAAATCAAGGTCAGAGTAGACAAAGAGAGGGCTATCTTTCACATCCGTTAAAATATCGGTTGCGATAGCGAATAAGCTCTCAAAGCTGCTTGGTGTGGTAATCACAAACTGGAGTGGTAGACCAGAACCGGCACCCGGCAACTCTGGCATTTGGAACGCGGTTACTGCCATGCCTGGGATATCTTGTAGCAATCCACTGATACGGTTCGTTACCTCAGATTGGCTAGCCGTGCGCTCACTCCATGGCACCATTGAGGCAATACCAAATGCTTGGTTTGAGTTTGGTACACCAGTGAAGGATTGAGCGTATTGGATTTCAGGCTGGGTCACCAAGATACCGCTCACGTCATCCATCGTGTTACTTAGGTAGTCTAGGTTAGCCGTTGATTGACCAGTACCAATCATCATCACCACCCCTTTATCTTCTGCAGGGGCAAGTTCACTTGGGATGAATTTAAACAGCATCGGCAAGCTTAAAAATACAATGACCGCAAAGCCAATGATAACCGGACGATGATCCATGATCGCATGCAGCATCTTAGAGTAACGGCCTGTCATACGATCAAGTACGCTGTGTACCTTCAGTTCAAACTTACTCGGCTGTGCATTTTCTTTTAGCAGCTTTGAACACATCATTGGAGACAGTGTTAAAGCGATGATTCCAGAAACAAATACCGCGCCAGCGAGGGTTAATGCGAACTCTTTAAACAGCGAGCCTGTGATACCACCCATCATTGCGATAGGGGCATAAACAGCGCCCAATGTCAGTGTCATTGCAATAACCGGTACTGCAATTTCACGGGTACCAATGATGGCAGCCCTGAAAGGAGATTCCCCCAATTTGACGTGTCGATCGACGTTTTCCAGTACTACGATTGCATCATCAACCACTAGACCGATTGCTAATACCATCGCCAGTAGCGTCATTAAGTTCCATGAGAAACCCATGACTTGCATCACCATCGCAACACCAACCAGCGATAAAGGGATGGTTACGATAGGAATGATAACCGCACGCAATGAGCCTAAGAATAGCGTGATAACCACTAATACAATCAGCGCGGCTTCAACAATCGTGTGTATAACCTCTTGAATGGATTCATTAATCGCAATGGTTGAGTCATACATGATATTCATGCTGATATTGCTTGGTAGGTTTCGCTCCAACTCAGGATACAGCTGCATAACATCAGCAGCAATGTTGATCGGGTTAGCACTTGGCGCTGCATTGATGGCGGTTACAACCGTTTGTTTGCCATTAGCACTTGCGCGAACCACATCGTGGCTTTTTTCTAGTGAAACCTTAGCAATATCACCTAAGCGAACAATAGAACCGCCATTTTGACTGGTTTTGACCACCAACCTTTCTAATTCATCGGTATTGGTTACTTGGGTATTGGCACTGCCGTTGTACAGCATAAACTCACCAATTGCTTGGCCAGTTGCTGATTGGTAGTTGTTTGCATTAAGCACCGTCATCACGTCAGTGGCTGTCAGGTTTAATGCTGCCATTTTGGAAGGATCAAGCCATACACGTAATGCGTATTTGATCCCGCCGTACAAGTCGACCTTTGATACGCCATTAACGGTAAACAGTTGTGGGTTAACCACTCGCTCAAGGTAGTCGGTAATTTGGCTTGCAGAGAGTTCATCACTCGTAAAACCAATGTAGAGTACCGCCGTTGTTGAACCGGTAGACATAGTTACGGTTGGATCTTCGGCTTCTTTAGGAAGCTGAGAACGTACCGAGTTAGTCTTGGCCAGTATGTCAGACAGCGCGGCATTCGGGTCGGTATTGAGCTTCATATTGACCGTAATAGTCGAGCTACCGAGTACGGACTGCGACGTCATATAATCAATATTATCGGCTTGAGCGATCGCTTGTTCTAATGGCTGAGTTATAAAGCCTTGGATCAGATCGGCACTGGCACCGTAATAGCTCGTCGTGACCGTCACGATCGTATTTGTCATGTCTGGGTATTCACGAACCTGCATTTTGAAGATTGCTTGGAAGCCAAGCAATGCGATCAAAAAGCTGATTGAAATAGCCAGAACTGGACGTTTAATAAAAACATCAGTAAAGCGCATGATTCCTCCAATTACAGCATTGGTGTTTCAGCTGGCGGCGTCGTTGCATCACTTTCTACAACTCGAACTTTAGCATTGTTACTTAAACGAACTTGACCCGTTGTCACGACAACATCGCCAGGCTCTACGCCTTCCAGTATGTGAGCAATACTTTCTGTACGTTCACCTACTTTCACCACTTGTTGTTTCACACGCTGCACACCATCTTCTTCACGTAAAATATAAACATTGTCACCGTAAAGTGTGAAAGTGATGGCCGTCTGAGGCAGTGTCACTTGGTTTGCTAGTTTAGGTAGAATGATGTTAGCGCGCGCAAACATACCGCTACGTAACTTACCATCGTTGTTTGGGATATCGGCTTGTACTTGGATAAGACCACTTTGGATGCTAACCGCAGGCTCAATGGCACTAATAGAACCTTTAAACGGTTTTTCTGGGTATGCATCAACGAAGATGTCGATCGCCTGACCAACCTCAATACGAGAGATGTCATTTTGAGAAATAGTGAAGCGTAGGCGCATAACACTGGTGTCTTCTAGGCGAACGATGTCAGTGCCAGATTGTAGGTATTGGCCTAGATACACATTACGAATACCGACAGTGCCGTCAAACGGAGCGCGGATCTCGCGACGGGCAATCGATGCTTTAAGGCTTTCAATATCAGCCGCTAACGATAAGAAATTAGCTTCTGCTTCATCGAAGGCTTCCTTAGAGATAGAGCCTTTCTTGAATAGCCCTTGGTAGCGCTTGTATTTAGCTTCAGCAGCCGGTAAGCGTGCCTCAGAGCTTTTTAGATTGGCTTTCTCTACATCAGAATCAAGGCGGATCAGTTGTTGGTCATTTTTAACCTCAGTACCTGATTCGAAAGAAATTTGATCGATAACACCGCTGGTTTCGTTCGCTAGTGTCACACCTTGGTTAGGTTCGATGAAGCCGATAGCTTCAATCACTGGAACCCAGTCGATCGGCTGAACTTCAGTTACCGTTACTGGAAACTCTGGTTCAGGGCGGTTGGCCATATACTCAGCAATTTTTTGTTGTTTGAACATGTTAAACCCAATAACGCTGCCGAAAAGTAGTACAGCGATGAGTAACATGAAGAAAGTCCACTTTTTCATTATGGTCAAAACTCCGATCTAGTGTTTAATTATTGCGTCCCAACTGGCTTCGATTGCAGATTCTAGTTCTGCCTCATCAAGTTGGTAAAATCCTAAAGAATGCTTGCGTGCTAGAGAAACACTAGCCGCCAAGCTCAATCCACCTAATACTTCATTGTTAAGTGGTTTAAACAATCCTTGTTCTTTCCCCTCATTAAATAGCAGCTCAACTTGGGCAAACATTTTACGTTCTAGTTCCCTGAAGTTTAGGCTATTTGTGATGGGTAGAGAGTCATACTGAACCCGATTTTTTATTGCGGCTAAATTCGTTCCTGCTAAGTTCCATATGTTCAACCACATAGTACGGTAGCGTTGTTTAATTGGATCCGAATCATTAACCCCTTGTTGAACAGCATCAGCTACTCTTTGAGTCACGAGCATTCGAACATCTTCTATCAAATGCTCTTTATCATCGAAGTAGCGATAGATAGTGCCTGCAGCCACTCCCGCTTCTTTGGCTAATTTTTGCATTGAAAGGCCTTGGAAACCGACCTCTGCAATTAGCTTTTCAGCTGCAGAAAGTATTTGCTGGCGTTTATCCCGAGGTGCATGAGTTGTCATATTTCAACCACCAATGAATGAACGTTCATTCATTATAGCCTAATAACCACACACATGTGCAACAAAGTTTTACATAATCAGCGTAAAAATCTTGTATAAGAGAACGTAGCATTCGTGCTGTTGCAGCATTATTATAGGCGCGCAATTGAATTCGCCCCTCTAGACCAAACTGAGAATCAAATGAAACTGAACCCAAGACAAGATGAAGCCGTGAAATATGTTTCGGGCCCCTGCTTAGTATTAGCGGGCGCTGGATCCGGTAAAACACGTGTTATCACCAATAAAATTGCTTATCTGGTTCAGGAATGTGGCTATAAGGCGCGTAATATTGCGGCGGTGACCTTTACTAATAAAGCGGCACGCGAGATGAAAGAGCGTGTTGGGCAAACTCTAGGTAAGGGCGAATCGAAAGGGCTGATTGTTTCGACTTTTCATACCATGGGCTTAACCATCATTCGCCGTGAATACAAAGCGCTGGGTTTGAAAGCGGGTTTCTCTCTGTTTGATGACCAAGACCAGTTAGCTTTGTTAAAAGAGTTAACAGAGAGACAGATCGATGGTGATAAGGATTTGCTACGCGCTTTAATGGGCACCATTTCGAATTGGAAAAATGACATGCTGACGCCAGATCAGGCGAAAGCACGTGCTCAAGGCGAACAAGAGCAGTTGTTTGCATTCTGTTTTGAGATGTACCAGAAACAGATGAAGGCATACAACGCACTCGATTTTGATGATCTGATCGCGATGCCTGTATTACTACTGAAAACCAATCAAGAGGTGCGTGAGCGCTGGCAGTCGCGTATCCGCTATTTACTGGTCGATGAATACCAAGATACCAACACCAGCCAATATGAGTTGGTTCGTTTACTGGTGGGAGAGCGTGGTCGCTTGACGGTAGTAGGTGACGATGACCAATCTATCTATTCATGGCGTGGTGCAAAACCGCAAAACTTGGTGTTGCTGGGTGAGGACTATCCAAATCTTCGCTTGATCAAACTCGAGCAAAACTATCGCTCAACCAGCCGAATATTACGTGCGGCGAACATCTTGATCGCCAACAACCCACACGTTTATGAAAAGTCACTATTCTCAGAGATCCCAGACGGTGAAAAGCTCAAGGTACTGAATGCTAAGAATGAAGAGCATGAAGCAGAGCGTATTACCGGCGAGATCATCGCCCACAAGTTTTTGAACCGTACTGAATACAAAGATTACGCAGTGCTTTACCGTGGTAACCACCAATCACGCTTGATTGAAAAAGCGCTGATGCAGAACCGTGTGCCTTACAAGATCTCTGGCGGTACCTCTTTCTTCGCGAGAGCCGAGATTAAAGACATCATGGCTTACCTGCGTGTGTTGGTGAACCCTGATGATGACAACGCCTTCCTACGTATTGTAAACACACCGCGCCGAGAGATTGGTCCGGTGACGCTTGAGAAGTTAGGCAGCTACGCCAATATGCGTGGCAAGAGCTTGTTTGAAGCCAGCTTTGAGATGGGCTTAGAGCAGACACTGACGGGGCGTGGTTTAGAAAATTTGCGCCGCTTCGGTGACTGGATTGTTCGTATCTCAGACAATGCCGAGCGTGGTAATACGGTTGAAGCCGTTCGTTCTTTGGTTCGTGACATCAACTACGAAGATTGGTTGTACGAAACCTCAGCGAGCCCGAAAGCCGCTGAAATGCGAATGAAGAACGTCTCTGATCTGTATAGCTGGATTGTGGCCGATCTTGAGGGTGACAACTACGATAAAGAAGAGAAAACCCTGCGCGAGGTGGTTCAACGTTTAACGCTGCGCGATATGATGGAGCGTGGTGAGGATGATGACGATGCAGATCAAGTCCAATTAATGACATTGCATGCATCGAAAGGTCTAGAGTTCCCATATGTATTCCTGATGGGTGCAGAAGAGGGCATCTTGCCGCACCAAACCAGTGTCGATGAGGGCAACGTAGAAGAAGAACGTCGTCTTATGTATGTGGGGATTACTCGAGCGCAGAAAGAGCTGACTTTTACTAAGTGTCGTGAACGTCGTCAATATGGTGAATTAATAAAGCCAACACAAAGCCGCTTCCTCGATGAGCTGCCGCACGATGATGTGGAGTGGGAAAGCGTTAAGAAGCCTCAATCCGCTGAAGAAAGAATGGAAAAAGGGCAGGCGCACATTGCGAATATTCGAGCGATGTTCAACAAGAAGTAATGCCCTACTTTAATCGCACTATATAGAAGCCAATAAAAAAGGTGACCATGAGGTCACCTTTTCTGAATCTGGCATTTTTAATTACAGACCGGCAATCATGTGCTCGATAGCATCTTTGATTTCGTCGTCTGAACAATCCATACATGAACCTTTCGCTGGCATCGCATTGAAGCCGTTGATTGCGTGGTCAGCTAGAATGTCGCGACCTTGAGCAATGCGAGGACCCCAGTCACCAGCATCACCTGTTTTAGGTGCGCCACTTACGCCAGATGCGTGACAAGCGATACAAAAGGTACCGTAAACTGCTGCGCCATCACGAGGGCCTGTTGGTTCTGCGGCTACTGGCTCGCTGCCGACTAGGTAAACTTGGCCAACTGGTTTGATGCGTTCAGCAATTGCATCGTGCTCCGCTTCGCTTAGGCCTGCAGCCATTGCGCCAGTTGAAAAGGTTAAAACTGCGATGACAACGCTTAAAATTCGACGAGACATATCCATTAAACTCACTTTACATTCCCAAGGTAAGTACATGCTTACCAATTTATAGTGTTGGAAGGGTGTTTTGGCTTTAACCAGCAAAGAGCAACTGTTAAACCAATGTAAATAATGGGTGATTATATCCCGATAAGTTGTTGCAATAAACAACAACTTATAAGCTGTGGCGGGTTGTAGTACTCAAATAAGGGGTTTATCACATATTAACTGTCGAAAAAGAGACCAAACAGAAAAAAAAGTTAAAAAAGTACTAGACGGCATTGGGTGATATACGTATTATTCCACTCCGCCGACAGGGCATGCGCCTGTAGCTCAGCTGGATAGAGCGTTGGCCTCCGGAGCCAAAGGCCGAAGGTTCGAATCCTTTCAGGCGCGCCATCCGGTCTCTTACTTCGGTAAGTGAGAAATTGGCAAAAAGAAATAATGGTGGCTATAGCTCAGTTGGTAGAGCCCTGGATTGTGATTCCGGTGGTCGCGAGTTCGAATCTCGTTAGCCACCCCATTCTTTCTTTACAAAATATCGGTAGCTTCGGCTTCCAGTGTTGATTCATTATTCCCAAGAGTCGATACAAAACTAGTCGGTGAATAGCGCAGCTTGGTAGCGCATCTGGTTTGGGACCAGAGGGTCGGGGGTTCGAATCCCTCTTCACCGACCACTATTTCAATAATCGCTTTTAAGCGGTTATATAAAAAATTAGTGGTGGCTATAGCTCAGTTGGTAGAGCCCTGGATTGTGATTCCGGTGGTCGCGAGTTCGAATCTCGTTAGCCACCCCATTAATTTTGGTAGCTTCTTTGAAGTTCCCAGTTTGAGAAATCAAACGAAACGTCTCGGTGAATAGCGCAGCTTGGTAGCGCATCTGGTTTGGGACCAGAGGGTCGGGGGTTCGAATCCCTCTTCACCGACCACATTAAAGAAAGCCGTAGCAGAGATGCTACGGCTTTTTTGTATTTGGGATTTCTACATTCTAACTGCATTGACTGTTTATGGTTGAGGGCAGAGAGTTAGGTCTATTGGACAAACTCATTTGTCGCAACGTTGTTCTTAACCCAGATCAAAGCTTGTAAGCGATTCTTCACCTTGATCTTTTTGAATGTATTGTGAAGGTGTGCTTTAACTGTATTCTCACTGACATAGAGTGTGTCCGCAATTTGCGTGTTAGATGCGCCATCACCGAGTAGTTTGATGATCTGCTGTTTGCGTTTGGTGAGCTTGAGGTAATAAGGGCTGGTTTTCGCGCACTGCCTTTCTCTGTAGAAGCTAATGTATTGGTAAATGAGCTTTCTACTCATCCACATTTCACCCTGTAAGATGCAGTTAAATCCGGTAACTAGCTTCTCAAGTGTATCTGATGCATAAAAAATACCGACCAAAAATTGCCACTTCAGCATCTCTGAATGAGGGAAATCATGTGGGGTATTGAGCAATACTTCATGGACGTCGCTTGCCACGTCATCTCTAAGCTCTTGGTACTTTTCAGTGTATTGCTTAGTCATTGTTGGGTAATCAATAATAATGAGATCCAACTCTTGATTTTTGAGTGCTGTGGTACTCAGTCTTTCAGGCGATATGAGTTTGATACTGATGTTGATTTTTTGTTCGATAGATTCTTTGAGTAGCGTTGATTGTAGGTTGTTTTCCGCAAGTAAAATGGCTTGGTATGCCCCCATCTTAGCCATGTGCCAGCTCCTTATATTCACCCATAACATCCTTATTAGATTTTATAGTTTATATCGGCGTTGTTGCCTAAATTAGTTGAACCTTTTCCAAGTCCTGTGATCTGATCATTTGAAACGATTGGAATGGTGGTGATATGGGTAAAGCAAACAAGAAGATAACTAACTGGACGGAGTACAATAAGGCTCTTTGTAAACGTGGTTCGGTTACATTCTGGATAGATGATTCAGCCGTAGATGCATGGCGATGCAAAACTCATCATGGTAAGCGTGGGAGAGGCTTTCAGTACTCTGATACAGCGATTGAAACCGCCTTGATGATTAAGGGCATCTTCTCTCTTCCTTTACGTGCTCTTCAAGGCTTTATCGACTCTATCTTTGAGCTATTAGATGTTCCACTAACGTCCCCTGACTACACCTGTATCAGTAAACGCTCGAAGACAGTTCAGGTCAAATATCGCAATAAATCGAGAGGGGCTATTCGCCATATAGCCATTGATTCTACTGGCCTCAAAGTCTTTGGTGAGGGGGAGTGGAAAGTGAAAAAGCATGGTACAGAAAAACGTAGGACATGGCGCAAACTGCACTTAGCTGTGGATGTGGATACTCACGAAGCGATTAGTGCGGAAGTCAGTCTTGTAAATGTAGGCGATAGTGAAGTGTTACCGACGTTACTCAACCCACTACGTAGAAAGGTCGCTGCCGTATCCGCCGATGGAGCATATGACACAAAAAATTGCCACGAGACTCTGAAAAATAAAGGCTGTACTCCGTTAATACCGCCTCGAAAGAATGCAGCTCTTTGGGAAGACGGTCATCCCAGAAACAAAGCGGTAATGGCTCTGAGAGATGGAACAATATCGGAATGGAAAACAGAGTCTGGTTATCACTATCGTTCAATATCTGAGACTGCTATGTCCCGATATAAAGGACTAACAAGCGATAAATTGAGCTTGAGATGTTACAACGCTCAAGTGGGCGAAATCATGGCGAATGTCAAAGCGATTAACAAAGTCATAGGACTAGGTATGCCCGTTAGAAGCTAACGGCTAGCTACATATGGTGTCGTTGATCTTCAAG
>NZ_JBFRNU010000096.1:0-26458 GCF_041471145.1 Vibrio sp. 10N.261.54.A5
GAGCAAGGCACGAACAGTGGCGATTACCAGATGGTGATGACCGACGGTTACGGCTCGACAGCGGAAGCGACGGTGACCCTGAAAGAGAGTAACGTGAACGAGGGCCCAGTAGCGATTGATGACACATATGAAACTCATAGTGAGACGCTGCTCTTCTCTGAGTCCTTTGAAAACATGACAAACACAGGTCGTTGGACTGTAGTAACTGGCGACGAACTAGATGATTGGGAAGCAACAAATGGTCTAGAGATTCAGCGTGACGGTCTCATAGCTGAAGCGACAGACGGTGACTACCTCGCTGAGCTTGATGTTCATCAAAACACCGCGATCACAACAAATATTAATACGTCAGACCAAGATAGCGTGCGTGTTGAATTTGATTACAACCCTCGACGAGACGGTAATTCATCTTCTGACATGACGTTTAAAGTCGGTGACACGTTAGTTACTGTTCACGCAGATGGATCTCTATCGGGTGCCGACGGACTTAATGTCCAAATAGGGCAACCTGACGCAAATGGTTGGTATAAGATCACGGCTGAGTTCGAAGTCCAAGGGGACGTTACGGACCTTGCATTTGCAGGTGCTGGAGCTTCAGATAGCTATGGTGCGTTGTTAGATAACATTACAGTGACAGGTATTAATCAATCTAAACTTGTTACTGCTGAAGACACGTCTATCACGATTTCTTTTGATGAATTGTTAGCGAATGATACTGACATTGATGGTGATGAGCTCTCAATTGTTGTGGGTTCAATTACCTCCGCGACTAATGGTGAGCTGTTTGTCGACTACACAAACAATACAATTATATTCACACCGGATACCGACTATAACGGGGAGGCAACTTTTAAATATAAAGTGACCGATGGGAACGGTGGGGAAGACGAAGCAGAAGTTACGCTTAATATTACTCCTGTGAACGATGCACCAGTGCTGATAGGTGATTTGTTGGGTGAAGTGGATGAAGAAGGCAGCTACACCATTACGGCTGAGGACTTAGGCTACACGGACGTTGACGATACAGACACAGGCGTGACCTTCACGGTCGGCAACGCGAGCAACGGCACAATCTTAGTGAACGGCGTCGCGTCGAGCAGCTTCACGGTGGCGCAGTTGGCGGCGGGTGAAGTGACGTTCAAACATGACGGCAGCGAAACCAAGTCGGCGTCGTTCGATGTGAATGTTGAAGACGGCAACGAAGATGGTAGCACACCGGTAGACAGCACTTTCAACTTGACGGTGACGCCAGTGAATGATGCGCCGGAGCTGACAGGTGATCTGGCGGCGGAAGTGGACGAGGCAGGCAGCTACACGATCTCGGCAGCTGACTTGGGTTATACAGACGTTGACGATACAGACACAGGCGTGACCTTCACGGTCGGCAACGCGAGCAACGGCACAATCTTAGTGAACGGCGTCGCGTCAAGCAGCTTCACGGTGGCGCAGTTGGCGGCGGGTAAAGTGACGTTTAAACATGACGGCAGCGAAACCACGTCGGCGTCTTTCGATATTAACGTTGAAGACGGCAACGAAGATGGCAGCACACCGGTAGACAGCACGTTCAACTTGACGGTGACGCCAGTCAACGATGCGCCTGTAGCCATCAGTGATTCTTACAAAAACGTTCAAGAAACCATATTGCTCACTGAGTCATTCGAAAATATGGCAAACCCAGCGGGTTGGACGGTTGTTTCTAAAGACCCATCAGAGGTATGGGACTTTACTAATGGTATAGAGATTGAGCGAGACGGCTTAATTGTTGATGCTACCGACGGTGATTTTTACGCAGAGCTAGACCCACATAAAAACACGGTGATGACGACATCAATTGATACGTCGGATCAAGACTCTTTGAGGGTAGAGTTCGATTATAACCCTCGCCAAGACGGCAACTCGTCGTCTGATATGACTTTTACTGTTGGGAATACAACTATTACGCTGCATGCGGATGGAACAGTGACTGCTCCAGAAGGCATTTCTGTAACACTAGATGGTCCGGATAACAAAGGTTGGTATCAAGTAAATGCTGAGTTTGATGTTAGTAGTGATGCTACTTTAATCGCTTTTGCTGGTGCGGGTGAATCTGATTCGCTTGGTGCGTTTATCGATAACATTACAGTTACCGGAATAGATGCACCCAAACTCATAACGGAAGAAGATCAGGCTCTTACTATTAGTGGTAGTGAGCTGTTAGCCAATGATTTCGATGTTGATGGGGATGACATAACCATTTTTTCTGTCAACGCAACCGATGCTACAAACGGTTCTGTTCTGCTGATAGATGGCAATGTCGTGTTTGAACCTAACCAAGACTTCAATGGTGAAGCGACTTTCGAATACACCATTGTTGATACTCATGGTGAAAAAAGCACTACGACAGTGACCGTTAATGTCACACCAGTAAATGATGACCCTATCGCGAACGATGATTCAAGAGCGTTAGGTGATAACCTGATCGTCAATGGTAGCTTTGAAGACTATGAATCGGTATCAAATGCCGGTTGGGGTTCTCGAATCGACCAACTAGATGGTTGGTCCTACGATGCAAGAACTGGTGCTTTAGATTCAGTTCAAGAAGGCTATGCTGTTGATGAAACAGACGGCGATCGTATGATTGATATGGAAGGTAATGGTGACAATGTAACCCTTACTCAACAAATTCAAGGTGTAGAAAGCGGTACCTTATACCAACTGTCTTTTGATACGGCAATGTACGAAAGATTGCCGAGTGCTGAGCTTGAGGTCATTTGGAACTGCGAAGTTGTTGCTACGATCACCCCTGAAAGTAACATAATGCAAACCCAGTTATTGGAATTATTAGGTGGGAGTGGAGATGGTTCAAATACCCTTTCATTTAGAGAAGTTGGCACTGAAGGCGACAAGAGTGGGACTTATCTAGACAATATCAAATTTCAAGAAGTGATTAAAAATCTTCAGACACAAGAAGATGTAACTCTCGATATACCTAGTAGCGAGTTACTTTCGAATGACTCTGATGTTGATGGTGATACGTTAATCATTTTAGATAGTTTAGTGATTGATCCAACATACGGTCAGGTTGAGTTAGTTGAGCTACAAGATGGTTCTCAGGCCGTTCGTTACACTCCAGCGGATGACTTCAATGGTATCGCTACGTTTACTTACACAGTTTCTGACGGTAAAGGTGGTACTGATTCCGCCGTGGTTACGATTAATGTCACTCCAGAAAATGATGCTCCAATATTTGTCAAAGATGGAGTGCCGATTGGCGATATTGATCAAATAAGTGTATCGACTAAAGAGGATAACTCTGTATCTGGTAAGGTTACTGCAACCGATATTGACGACACTGACCTGACTTACACGGTGAGCCAACCTACAAACGGTAGTGTTGAGATCGACCCTGAAACGGGCGAGTGGAAGTACACTCCGAACAACGAGTTTGATGGAGATGATTCATTTGTTGTTGCCGTGTCGGACGGTAACGGTGGTACAGATACGGTTGTAGTGAATGTTGATGTATTACCTGTTGCTGAGCTAACAGTTACTGCTGGCCAACCAGTGACAGAAGCAGAAGATGCTTTCTTATCATTTGAAATCAACCTAGATGAGCTTGTCTCTGAGAACGTTGGTCTTGCTCTTACACTAGGGTCGGCAGGGGATACTGCAACTAAAGGTGTCGATTACGAAGACAAGATCTACGTTAAAGATGGACAAGATTATAAAGCGCTTTCAGATCAGGAGCTTGCCGATCTTATTATTGCTAGCGGCTCTGATAGCTTAGAAGTCTTCATCAAGGTTCTTGATGATAAATTGCTTGAGGGTGAAGAGACTGTAACTCTAAATGCTAGCTCAACTAGTGAGTTTGTTGAAAATGACAAACAGGACTCAGGTACAGCTAAGATTGTCGATGAGACAGACACAAACGACAAAGATACCGTTACAGTTGGGCTGACTGGTCCCGATTCAGTTATTGAGGGTGATAAGACAAGTCCATTTACGATTACGCTAAGTGAGCAAGTGCCTGAAGATAGTGTGGTTACTCTTCAGTACTCTTACACAAATGCGAGCAATGAAGATATTGTTGAAGTTATAACTGTAAACGTAGACGCAAATACAAATACAGCGACCTTTGAGATTCAAACTGAACAAGACAACGAATACGAAGTTGGACAAGAGTTTAACGTTAGTGTTGTATCCGTAACCCAAGATGGTACCGATGTATTTGAGAAGCTAGATACTTCTAGTGCTGATAAAAATGTAGCTATTGACGATAGCCATGATAACCCGCCAAAAGCTGAAGACTTCTCTATTTCTCTCAATGCAGATGGCTCTTCGCAAGTTATTTTCGATACCGGGATGGGGACTATCGAAGGTGATGGTACAGACCATATTTCTGATAATGAAGATGATAACGATAATGACGCAGATACAAATCTCGGCGTGATCATCACAGAGCTGCCTGATTCAGGAACTCTTTACTATGTCGATGGTAATAACAAGGTTGAAGTGGTAGTTGGGCAGACGTATGCAGATCCTAACAACATCGTTTATGAAGATGACCAAGAATCAACGGGCTTCTTCTTAGGTGTTGATGATACATCCACATTAGATAAAGGCCCTCATAGCACTGCAGAGTTCCATAACTGGGGTGATGAAGTAGATGCGTATACTCGCGAACTGAAGTTTGATAATGGTGATGTCGTCACCATTACCTCGGAAGGTCGAAATAACGTTGACGCTAAGCCTTTAGTGCAAAACAACAGTCAGCAAGGCCATATGGGTTTCGGTATTGCATCGACTAATCGCGGTATTCACCAAGACGAGGCGATCAACATTGATTTCTCTTCTCGTCCAGCGGACTCAGTAACGGTTGGTCTAAGTGGTTTGGGTGGTTGGTTTGCCCCAAATGCTGATGATAGTGTTCAATCAAGAGCTGAGATTACAGTCACCTTTGATTATGGTAATGGTGTCACAGAAGACAAAACCTTCCTTTATGATGACACCCACAATAATCAAAATGTCACGATTGTCGCTCCTGAAGGTGCTGAGATTGTTTCGGTGGAAGCAAGCACACAAGGACCAGGTAACTGGGAGCTGACTTCTCTTGAAGCTAAGGCGTCAGATTCATTCGAATATAAAGCGGTAGACAGTGATGGTAACGAAAGTGAAGTTAAGACAGTTACTATCGATAAGTCTGGTGACCTGAATGCGAATAACGATCCGCAAGGCTTCGAAGTTAAACTGGGTGAGTTCAGTGAAGACAACGACTCTCCATGGTCAGCCGAAGGCGCTGAGCTAAATGCTAGCTTCAATGGCCAAGATAAAGACTTCGCACACAGCGGCATTAAGATTGGTGTTGCCGGCAAAGTAGGTGGATTGGGTGCTCAGATTGAATATGATCGCGCAGAGCAGCAATCTGAGAAGTTTGAAATCAACTTAGATAGCCCTGCTACTCAGTTTACATTTTCAGTATCTAACTTGTTTAAAAACGAAGGTAATGACGGTGATTTCACTGATAACCATGAACAAGGCAGTTGGGTAGCGTACCTCAATGGCGTAGCGGTTGCAGGTGATACGTTTATTGCTGAAGACGGTAACAATAAAGGTACTTACGAAATAACACCGCTTGGTCCTGATGGTACTCCAATCGCGTTTGATACTGTGGTATTTGAAGCAACTGAGTATTCCAACCAAGCAACGAATGATAATGATGCGTCAGATTACTTCCTAACTGGTTTTAAAGCCTCTAGTGAAGGTGCGTATGCAGTGAATCAAGGCGGCATTCTTGAGATTCCAACATCGAAGCTTGCTGGCATTATCGGTTCTGAGCTTCTAAATAACGATATCGATTCAGATGGCGACAATCTACGTATTACCTATGTATACGGTGAAACGGAAGGTAATGCGTATATCAAAGACGGCATCGTATACTTTGATTTAACTGGCGATGATTTTGTCGGTGAAACAACGTTTAAATATCAGGTTACTGATGATAATGGCCAAATCGCGAGTGCTGAAGTTAATGTTATCGTCAACCCTTTACCGACTCCTTCTAGTGTTGCGTCTGTAGACCTGCTAGCAGACTCAGTAGTTGAAGGTGATGATCTTGGCTTTAAAGTAATTCTGGATTCAAGTGCACTTGTTGAGTCTGTATTGGACGTTACTTTTGGTAAGAACACGGATGCTGCGAATGATTCGGGTGAAGAAAAAGATCTCGACTTGAGTCAGGTTCGTTTTACTAATGGCGTCACCTATGATCAGCAAAGTGGAAAACTGATTGTCCCAATTGGAGTGAAGGACTTTGCAATCTTGATTCCGACAATTGATGACAGTCTCCATGAGATCGCTGAAACCTACACCGTGACTGTTGATGGTGAATCTGCAGTGGGCAGCATTACTGATAACGATGAAGCTCCAACTATCGATACAGTGAGCAACGCGGTTAATCCAAATAATGAACAAGTAATTGAAGGCGATGTAGCTGTCTTCACCGTGAACCTAGTTAACACAAGCAGTCAAGAGACTCAATTCGACTGGTCGTTAAACTCCGGTTCTGCCGAGCTCGGTGATAACAAAGATTTCACCGACAACGTAGAGTTCACTGAGGGAGTGACGCTTGTTAATGGTCAGCTTGTTGTGCCTGCGGGAGTAACGTCGTTTGACATCAAGGTACCAACTAACGAAGACGGCATTGATGAGTTAAATGAGAACTTCACGCTCGAAGTGGGTGGTAAGCAAGGTATTGCGACGATCATTGATAACGATGAAGCACCGCAAGCACAGGACTCACATGTCATTGGCGATGAGGCACAAGCCCAAGGTTCATCGATTACGTTTAAGTGGGCCGATTTCAATGTTTCTGACGCAGATTCTAGTGAATTGTCGATTGTTATCACTAGTGCTCCAGGTGCGGGTGATATGTATCTGTACAACGAATCTACTGATGAATGGGTTCTGTTAAATACTGAAACGATTGGTACAGGAGTATCAGTAAGCCAAGAGCAGATTGAACAAGGTTTCTTGATATTCAACCCAGTAAGCTATGAATCTAGTACATCAATGTTTGATGAAGATAATGTAGTAACTGGCAATAATCAGCAAGATTATGCGGAGTTTAACTACCACAGTTCTGATGGCATCAACACCAGCTCTAGTACGACGATGTCGATTGATATTCGCCCTGATACGACACTTGCCAAGTTAGTTGTAGAAACACCAAATGTAGATTTAGATGAAGGTTTTAAGTTAGAGCAATGGGAGAACCTAGACTTTGATTACAACAATGGTAGCGGTGTCGCTCCGGACGTTGTTGAACAAGCAATCGAGTCTGCAGGTGTTGCCAACACTTCAGAAGTTACACAGACGCCAGACTTTGGCACTCAGAACTCTCCAGCTATCGAAAACATTTCGAGCAAACTTACTGGTTTGGTATTCCTAGTTGCTGGTGAGTCATACGTGTTTAGCGGTCATGCAGATGATTCATTTAGACTTGAAGTCGGTGGTGAAACCATGGCCTCTCAAACTTGGGGCGGAGGCGGTACCTATGAGTCTTCAGCCTTTGTACCATCGGCATCTGGTTGGTACACAATTACTGCATTCCACGACAACGAGGCTGGTCCAGGTAATGCCACTATCAGTGTCGCAGTTGGTGGTAATGAACCCGTAGACTTTAACACGGACAACTTCGATATTGTTCCGGATGTAAGTTCGCTTGAGGATAAAGTTAATATCGGGGCACAGGTTGAACATGAATCCTTAGAGGGTGGTTATTACCCAGCGTTCGATATTAATGAAGGGCTGGAAGATACCTTTATCAATGTCTCTAAGATAACTACGCAGCTTGTTGATACCGATGGTTCAGAGACGTTGAGACTCGTCGTGTCCGGTTTGCCTGAAGGTTCAATTGTTAAACTTGGAGATCAGGAGCTTGTTGTTAATGCTGATGGTGAAGTTGATATATCTGCTTGGTTAACATCAAATGGTACTGCCGAAACAGTGCTCGCTGATCTGATGATTCAGGTTGATGAGCCAGGCACTTATAACGTTAAGATTGAAGCGATTTCAGACGAGATTGTCGGAGATACCAGTGAGATTTCGAACGGGGCCTTCGACTTGATTGTTCATCCAGTGTCTGTTGGACCGGATGCTGAGAGTAAGGAAGCCTTTGGACAAGAAGATACTATTTTAGTGCTATCGATTGATGATTTTGGGATTGAGTCTGGCAACGATATAGTGATAACTCATCAACCACTCGATGGAGCGTTGGTGATTAACCTTGGTACTGTTCAAGAGCCAAATTGGCAGCCACTAAACTCGAGTCAGATTACATCGGCTCAATTAATTTCAGGCGTGATCGGCTTTAATCCAGATGCTAACGAATCTGGTTATGACGGCTTTAATGTTGATGGTGTAGGCAATAAATCGAATGACTACGCTGAAATTAAGTTCAAGGCTGTAAACGAGAATGGTACGTCAGAAGAGCATACGCTTACGGTAGATATTACGCCTGTGGCTGATGCCCCATTAGTAGCTGTTTCCATTGGGGATATTACCTTTTCCAACGGTATCGACGTATATCAAGAACTTGTTGGGTTCTCCCAGTTGACTACTACAGAGAAAAACACACTACTTACAGAACTTAAATTAGATGGTTTTGAGGAAGGCAGAGTACTTAACGCGGATATTCATGAGCACTTACATCAAGGCGGATCTAAGGACAAGCTTTATGTTGGTGACCAAAGTCAGGACTCGGACCACTATATAGGTGGTGCGGGCAACGATTGGTTCGTATCAGGCGCTGGAAATGACAAAATTGAAGGTGATGAAACTACCAGTGATATAGGTGTCGATGGGTATGACACTGTAATTTACTCAGGTCCAGTTTCTCAGTACATAATCACAGATCTAGGCGATCATGGTGGAGGTGTCGGCCACTGGCTAGTGCGAGATACGAAGGGGACCGATACACCTAATGATCAATATACTCCTTCTGATGAAAATGGAGACCACTTATATGAAATTGAACGATTGATTTTCTCTGATGCTATCGTTGAACTAAACAACATAGATGGAAGCTATCGTATTGTTCAACAACAGGAAATCCCTGTCGATATAACGGTTTCTTTGCAAGATACGGATGGCAGTGAAATCATTAAAGGTGATTCGGTTACGGTGAGTGGTATTCCGTCAGGGGCGAAACTGTATGTAGATGGAGTACTGCAAACGCCAGTCAATGGTACAAGTAATTACATACTTGCACTTGCTGTTGATGCAGCTGGAGTTGTGGGGACGGTAAGTGCTCAATTAGTATTCCCGGCGGATTATACTGGAAATCGTAATTTTGGTATTACAGTTGAAGCAGTTAGTGAAGAGCAATATGTTACGGGAGCGGACAAATTTGCAAGCTCTACGGCAACTGCAGAAATTGAGGTTCCTGAGCCCGTAACACCAACCACGATTAGTTCTTCTGGAGATGTCACCGACACGATTACCGTAGATGGAGCTGACCTTCAATGGCAGAAGCATCAATTCTCTGCTGGGAATACAGAAAATGAGAGAACATCAACGTTTGATAATACAAACACCGATTACCTTGTTGATGTTGGCAAAGGTGGTGATTACGTTCAACTAGGAGGTGGAAACGACACGGTTTACCTTGGGGGGAGTGAGTCATTAGCCAAGAACCCTAAAGACGGTGCGGCTGAGCGTGATGATTTTGTATCGGAAGGCGATAGTTATAGACCAAGTATGAATAAGAATGACAGCATCGATATTGCTTTCACTGGTGACGGTAACGATACAGTTTACGGACAAGCAGGTATCGACGCTATCGATGGTGGTACTGGTAATGACTACTTAGATGGTGGGAGTGGTGATGACGCACTTAAAGGTGGAGTTGGTCAAGATACGCTGATTGGTGGTCTCGGAAACGATATCCTTATTGGTGGTGATGACGCTGATATATTCAAGTGGGTTGATGGTGATTTAGATGGAAGTACCGATCGAATCTCCGATTTTAGCATCGCGGAAGGAGATAAGGTTGATTTGTCTGACTTATTTGCTGATGCGCCAACTCAACAACAAGTCACTGAGTTGTTAGACAACATCGAGGTTGAAGGAGGCGAAGTTAACTCCGCCATGGTTGTAGAAAAAGATGGGCAGCAAGTTAAAATTGAATTTGATGGCCTCTCCGCTGCAGACTTGACGAATAGTTTGTCTGACATCCTAGTTATTAAAGACGATTGAGTTTGCTGATACTAATAAAAAACCGAGATTGAAGAATCTCGGTTTTTTATGAACTGTAACGCTGTTTCTTAGACTGGTAATTTGTATTTAAAGAACCTTACAAGCAAAACCTTTTAGGTAGAAGCCTTCTGGGTAAGCAGTGTCAGTTAGATGGTCAGCTGCTTGCTCGAAGCGTTCTACGAACTTAACAGTGCGGCCTGCGTCTAATGCTGCATCAGCGATGATTTTTTGGAACAAATCAGTACCCATTAAGCCAGAGCAAGAGTAGGTGAGTAGAGTGCCACCTGGTTTCAGGATTTGCATCGCAAGCATGTTAACGTCTTTGTAGCCGTTAGCGCCTGAAGTTAGGTTATTCTTGCTTGAAACAAACTTTGGTGGGTCCATGATCACTACGTCAAACTTAGTGCCTTGATCACGGTACTCACGAAGCAGTTTGAAAACGTCAGCGTTTAGGAATACAGCGCGCTTTTTCGAGATATCAAACTCATTAAGTTCAGCGTTGAATTTAGCGGTATCAAGAGCAAGTTGAGATACGTCAGCGTTGATAACACGCTTCGCGTCGCCTTTAAGTGCGTAAAGGCCAAAGCCACCTGTATATGAGAAACAGTTAAGGACATCTTTGCCTTTAACGTACTTCATCGATTCTTTGCGGCTATCACGTTGGTCCATGTAGAAGCCTGTTTTGTGGCCTTCCATAATGTTCACGCTGATTTTAACGCCATTTTCTTCAATCACGATAGATTTTGGTGGCTCTTCACCATGAAGAACGCCGACAACTTGTTCTAGGCCTTCTTTCTTACGAACTGCCACGTCTGAACGCTCGTAGATGTTGCAGTCAGGGAAGCACTCGATTAACGCTTCAACCAATACGCTTTTGTTAAACTCAGCGCCAGCACTTAGCAGTTGGCAAACAAGAAAGTCTTGGTATTTGTCGATTGTGATACCTGGTAAGCCATCAGACTCTGCGGCCGTTAGGCGGTAGCCCGTTAGACCATCACGTTCGATAATGTCTTCTCGTAAAGACTGTGCGTCTTGAATTCGTTTTACGAAGAACGCCTTGTTGATCTCTTCTTTTTCAAATGTCCAAACACGAGCTCGAATTTGAGATTCTGGTGAGTAAGCCGCTTTTGCAAGCCACTGACCATTTTGAGCATATACGTCTACAGTTTCACCTTGTTTTGGTTCGCCTTCGACCTTATCGATACCGCGTGAAAATACCCAAGGGTGTTTGCGGCGTAGTGATTTATCTCGGCCTTTAGCTAGATGAATTGAAGGAGTCATAATTTACTCTGTTTGTTGAATTTGAAGGAGGGGTATTGTCGGGGAAGTGCAGGTGAAAAGCAAATAAGAAAGGGCTGCAGAAGCAGCCCTAGTAATGATTAATCAACACATTGTGGTGGATATCAGTATTAAGCTTTAAGACCTGTCAGCAAACCTTCCATCGTATCGCTTTGTTTACGAAGTTGGTCAACATTGGAATTACTCTTACTGATCATCTCGCAGATACTGTCTGATTGATGGCGAATCTCTTCAACACTCTGTGCAATGTTGTCAGCGACTACGCCTTGTTCTTCAGCCGCGGTAGCAATTTGAGTGCTGCTATCTGAAATAGACTGGTTTTTTTCCGCTAATGAACCGATCTCGACGTTCACTTCTGACATCAGTGTTTGGCCTTCGTTAGCATTGTTCACCGTGACTTCCATCAGCTTGGTCAGTGATTGACTGTTACGTTGTAATGATTCAATCATGCTTTGGATTTCAACCGTTGCTTGCTGAGTACGACCGGCAAGGGCACGAACTTCATCGGCAACAACAGCAAATCCACGACCTTGCTCGCCAGCACGTGCGGCTTCGATAGCTGCGTTCAACGCTAACAGGTTAGTCTGTTCAGAAATACCGTTGATGGTTGTGACTACTTCATCGATCTGCGCCGCGTTGGCATCCAGTTCTTCTACTGCTTGTGAAGCGGACTGGATCTCTTGAGATAGGCTAGAGATAGACTCCAGTGTATTTGAAACCTTGACTTGACCGCTCTGAGCAACGCCGCGAGCGTCCATCGTTTGTGAGCTAGACGCATGAGCAAGGGTAGCGACTTCGCGAATGGTAGCCGCCATTTGTTCCGTTGCACTTGCTAAGCTATTCAGGTGTTCTTGTTGGTTACCTGAGATGTCTGAACTTTGTTGTGTTGACTGGTTCAAGTCCGAGCTGATCTGCTGCATGAGAGCGACAGACTCTTGGATTGATAGAACCATGTTTTGTTCACGCTCCGCAACTTTATCGATTGTAATCGCGATTTCACTGAACTCGTCACGAACTAAGAAGTAGTTCATGCGGCAAGTTAAGTCGCCATTCGCAAGCGTGTTCAGAGCTTTGTTCATAGAGAACATCGCGCCGCCAATAAAGGTCATGATGTAGTAAACACCTAGTGCGATAAGCGTTAGGGTTACAGCGATGATAGAAACCTGAGTCGTCGATAGAGCAGACCAAAGGTTTTGGTCATGGTTAGCAACTAGGCTGAACGCTCCATTCATCACTGAAACAGAACCAGCACCGTAGCCTAAAGAGATGGTTTCAGAGCTGCTGACAAGCTGAGCTACTTGATCTTTAGTGAGTTGACCCGCTTCGATAAGCCCTTTCATCAAGAGCATTTCTTCTTGATAAAAGTGAGCAAGTAAAGAGTCCGCGGCACTATCTAAAACGAGAGTTAATATAACCAGGGCGAGAAGAGGCAATAAGAAGAGTAGATAGAACTTTTCTTGGATTTTTAGGTGAATGAGATATTTGTCAATCCAACGAAATGGGATTTCTTTCATAATCGTTATACTCGAAGTAAGTCCACCAATAAGCGGTGAATGAATAGAAACTCGACTATATCATTCATATAATTTATGAGGCAACGTTATGGAAAGTTCACAATATATTTTTGTCGTGTCAGGCGTAGTTCAATGTGTTGGGTTCCGTTACCACACCAGTAGGCAGGCGCAAGCTATGGGTCTCTCAGGTTATGCAAAGAACTTAAATGATGGTCGAGTTGAAGTGTTAGTTGTCGGAGAGAGTCAGCAAATTGAGAAGTTACATGCTTGGCTCTATATTGGCCCTTCGAGCGCAACAGTAGACAACGTTGTGATGCATCAAGTTAAAGATAGTGAGCGCCAAGACGTACGCATAGGGGCGTTTAAAATACTGTAGTTGTAGCACTACAGTATTTTATATTGAACGTAACTTAATGACCTAAAGCGGGTTAGGTTTTACAAGCACTTTGCTGGTTTAGGTAAACCGGCGAGCTTGGTCGCTTGTTTTGCAGGGCCTTTTTTGAATAACTTGAAAAGGTACTTACTATTGCCTTTTTCTGGGCCGTGAGCTTTTTCCATTGCTTTAACGAGCATGCGAACCGCTGGTGAGGTGTTGAACTCTTCGTAAAAGCTTCTTACAAAATGTACGACTTCTAAGTGTGCATCTGTAAGTTCAATCGCCTCGTCTTGAGCAAGAATTTCAATCATGCCTTCTTCCCATTGCGTGTAATCCAATAGGTAGCCTTGAGCGTCGGTTTCGATTTGCTTGCCGTTATATTCAAACATGTTTAATCCAGAATCCAATTAACTATGCGGATAGGGTACATGACCAAGTTTGTCTTTCTCAACAGAAATTGTAGCTATCCAATGAAATATCGTACTTATAGATACAAAAAAGCCCAAGAGGTAGGCTCTTGGGCTAGATATTCTTCAATGATGGGAACGATTAGTCGTCGCTGCCCATGATGCCTAGGATGCTTAGTAGGCTGATGAAGATGTTGTAGATCGATACGTACAAGCTGATCGTTGCAGAGATGTAGTTTGTTTCACCGCCACGAATGATGTTTTGCGTTGTAAGCAAGATAACACCAGTCGAGAACAGGATGAACATACCGCTCATTGCCAATGATAGTAGAGGCATTTGTAGGAAGATGTTTGCAACCATACCTACAAGTAGTACTACGAAACCCGCTAATAGCATGCCATTAAGGAACGACAGGTCACGCTTAGTTGTTAGTGCGTAAGCTGATGCGCCCATAAACGCCAGTGCTGTACCGCCAAGTGCAGTTAGGATGACATCACCCATGCCTGCGCCAACGTACATGTTTAAGATTGGACCGATGGTGTAGCCTAAGAAACCTGTAAATAGGAATGTGAAGACTAGACCCATGCTGTTGTCACGGTTCTTTTCTGTTAGGAAAAGTAGGCCGTAGAAGCCAACGAGCATGATAATAAGACCCGGGCGAGGAAGGTTCATCGCCATGGATACGCCTGCTACAACAGCAGACCAAAGTAGTGTCATAGACAGTAATGCGTAGGTGTTACGCAACACTTTATTGGTTTGCAGAGCACTTTCTTGAGATGCTGTGCGTGAAAACATAGGGCTGTTCATAATCTTCCTCGTAAGGTGACTTCAATAGTTATTAGTACATTTATGGGGGTGAAAGTTCGAAAAATCAAGTCTCTCATTCCTCTTGTATGCGTAAAATAATAATCAAAATAGTCGGTTAAGTGTTTCTGAAGGTGTAACAAAGTATTTCTTAAAGTGCAGTTAAGGTTCGTTGTTCAATTTTAATCGCACTGAATCGCTGTTTATAATCTTGAAAAACTAATTATAACACTGAAAACAAAGAGGCGACCTAAGCCGCCTCTGTAGTTTATGCATCATAACACATTAGTGGTGTAAGATTTGGCTTAAGAAGTTCTGCGTTCTGTCTGATTGTGGGTTTTCAAAGAAATCGACAGGGTTGTTCTCTTCTATGATTTCACCGGCATCCATGAAGATAACGCGATCCGCGACCTCTTTAGCAAAGCCCATCTCGTGCGTTACACAAAGCATCGTCATGCCTTCTTCTGCAAGCTCAACCATTACGTCTAACACCTCACGAACCATTTCTGGATCGAGCGCCGACGTTGGCTCATCAAACAGCATCACTTGAGGGTTCATACACAAAGAGCGAGCGATAGCTACACGCTGCTGTTGACCACCTGAAAGCTGACCTGGGAACTTGTCCGCTTGCTCAGGGATTTTTACGCGCTCTAGGTACTTCATTGCAATCGCTTCGGCTTCTTCTTTTGGCATCTTTTTGACCCAGATTGGAGCCAGAGTACAGTTCTCTAATACCGTCAGATGTGGAAACAGATTGAAGTGTTGGAAACACATGCCGACATCTCTACGCACGGCTTCGATGTTCTTTAGGTCTTCCGTTAATTCATTACCTGAAACGAAGATATGACCTTTTTGGTGCTCTTCTAATCGGTTGATGCAGCGGATCATCGTTGATTTACCAGAGCCTGAAGGGCCACAGATAACGATTTTCTCGCCTTTTTTAACTTCTAAATTGATGTTCTTAAGTACGTGGAATTCACCGTACCACTTGTTCATGTCTTTCAACTCGATCATAAGACCTTGAGAGTTGTTTTCTGTCTGCTGCGTCATAATACGTCCTTGATCTTGTTAATTATCGTTTGTGACCGGTGTGAAGTCTGTTTTCTAGCCATATCGAATATCTCGACATGCCAAAACAAAACACCCAGAACACTAACGCGACAAATACATAACTTTCTGTTGAATACCCAAGCCATTCAGGGTCGGTATTCGCGGCTTGGCCAATTCCTAGTACATCAAACATACCAATAATCAAAACAAGACTGGTATCTTTAAACAAACCAATGAAGGTGTTCACAATTGAAGGAATCGTGATTTTAAGAGCTTGAGGTAGAATGATAAGCCCAGTCTTTTTCCAGTAGCTTAACCCCAGAGCATCAGCTGCTTCGTATTGGCCTTTTGGTATTGCTTGTAGACCACCTCGAATTACTTCGGCCATGTAGGCTGCACTGAATAGAACTACCCCTACAAGTGCTCGAATGAGCTTATCGGTTTCTGTCCCTTCTGATAAAAAGAGTGGCAGCATTACTGAAGCCATGAATAGAACTGTAATGAGCGGTACGCCACGCCAAATTTCGATGTATACGGTACACATACTGCGAATGATCGGCATCTCTGAGCGGCGCCCAAGAGCAAGTGCAACACCAATAGGGAGTGACACTACAATACCAACAAGTGCGATGACCAGTGTAACCAGTAGGCCGCCCCATTTATGGGTATCAACAACTTCTAACCCAAAGACGCCACCGTATAGCAAGCCAGCAATGATAAATGGGAAGATGTTGACGAAGAACAACCAAATCCACGTACGTTTAGGTGTTTTTTCATAAGCCAGTAAGGCTACAAAAATGGCCAACGTTGCATAGAAGAGGCGAGGTCGCCACAGTTCAGCTTCTGGGTAGAAGCCATACATGAATTGGTCCCAACGAACGCTGATAAAAACCCAACAAGCGCCTTCGCTAGTACAGGCATCACGTGTGGTTCCTATCCAGTCGGCACTGATGAATGCCCAATCCGCTATTGCCCATAATAGGGTGAAAGCAAAGTAAGCAAGAATCACAGTGACGACGCTGTTAACAGGTCCATTAAATAGATTTTTTCTTAACCAACCGACTGGCCCAACGGTATTCGCTGGAGGCGGAAGATCAGGTTGAAATTGATGTGTACTCATCTTATCTCTCCACCAATGCTACTTTGCGGTTGTATATGTTCATTAGAGCGGACGTTAATAGGCTCAAGGTTAGGTAGACGCCCATTGTCATCGCGATTACTTCGATAGCTTGTCCAGTTTGGTTAAGTGTTGTTCCTGCAAATACAGAGACAAGATCAGGATAACCAATGGCCATCGCAAGTGATGAGTTTTTGGTCAGGTTTAGATACTGACTGGTTAGTGGTGGGATAATGATTCTTAATGCTTGTGGAATAATGACAAGCTTTAGAGTTCTAGAACGTGGGATGCCTAGAGACATCGCAGCCTCAGTTTGCCCATGGTTTACCGCGTTAATACCTGAACGAACAATCTCAGCAATGAACGCTGCTGTATAGATACTTAAAGCGAGCATCAATGCAGCAAGCTCAGGGATTATCGTAACACCACCCTTGAAGTTAAACCCTTTCAACACAGGGTAATCTGCAGAGATAGGCATGCCCATAACAAAGTAAGTTATCAACGGTAAGCCTAAAATCAACGCAGCGGCAATTCGCAACATCGGTGTTTGTTGGCCGGTCAGTTTCTGTCTGTTCTTAGCCCAGATGTTGATAATAAACGTAGCGATAATACCGACAATCAATGATGCGATGACAATGCTACTGCCTTGCTCAAAGACTGGAGCAGGGAAGTACAACCCGCGTACGTTCAAGAAAATTGCTTCACCTAGACTCATACTTTGACGAGCAGAAGGCAAGGCTTGTAGAACGGCGAAATACCAGAAAAAGATTTGTAATAGCAGAGGGATATTTCGGAATATCTCAATGTAGACAGCTGCAAATCGGCTAACTAGCCAGTTTGAAGAGAGCCTAGCGATACCCATACTAAAGCCCAGCACTGTCGCTAGCATGATGCCGAGTACTGAAACCAAAGCGGTATTGAGAAGACCGATAAAGAATGTACGACCGTATGAGTAGGTCTCGTCGTATTCAATCAGTGTTAAGCCGATACCAAAACCAGCTTCTTGTGAGAGAAAATCAAAACCAGTGGTGATACCACGGGAATCTAAGTTTGTGAGTGCATTATTTACAATCGTGTAAAAGAAAGCACAAAGCGCCCCGACGGCGATAATTTGGAAAATGATGGAGCGAAAAGTGGGGTTGTAAAATAAGTTGGCACTTTTGGGCTGTGGCTTTGCCTGAGCTGGAGAAATAGTTTCATTAGGTTTCATACTACTATAACCTCAAATCCATTTAATAAATAGGGCGGAAAACTCCGCCCTAATTGATGCTTGAAAATTTATTAACGGATTGGTGGAGCGTACATAAAGCCGCCCGCATTCCATAATGCATTTACACCACGAGAGATTTGAAGTGGAGAACCTGTACCAACAGTACGCTCAAAACTCTCACCGTAGTTACCAACTTGCTTAATTACTTGGTAACCCCAGTCGTCGCGAATGCCAAGGCCTTTACCTTTAGGACCGTCTACACCAAGAATACGTTTGATGTTTGGATCTTTTGACTTAAGCATTTCGTCTGCATTTTTAGAAGAGATGCCGTATTCTTCCGCGTTAATCATTGCTGAAAGTGTCCACTTAGCAACGTTAAACCATTGATCATCATCCTGACGAACAACAGGGCCTAGAGGCTCTTTAGAGATGATTTCAGGAAGTACTTCTGCAGATTTAGGATCAGCTAGGTTTAGGCGAAGTGCGTATAGACCAGATTGGTCAGTTGTTAGTACGTCACAACGACCTGCGTCGAAACCTTTCGATGTTTGTGCTGCCGTATCGAATACCACTGGCTTGTAAGACATGCCACTGTTACGGAAGTAATCGGCTAGGTTAAGTTCAGTTGTTGTACCTGATTGAACACATACAGAAGCGCCATCAAGCTCTTGAGCACTTGTTAGGCCAAGTTCTTTCTTAACCATGAAGCCTTGACCATCGTAGTAGTTAACGCCTACGAAGTTCAGACCTAGAGCAGTGTCACGATGTAATGTCCATGTTGTGTTACGAGATAGTACGTCGATTTCGCCAGATTGAAGCGCAGTAAAACGCTCTTTTGCTGTTAGAGGTACATACTTAACTTTAGTCTTGTCACCGAGTACAGCCGCTGCAAGAGCTTGACAATACTCAACATCAATTCCTTCCCATTCACCTTTTGAGTTAGGGTTAGAGAACCCTGGAAGACCGGTACTTACACCACAAGTTAGAAAACCTTGAGATGTGACTTTGTCCAGAGTGCTTTCTGCCGCTGATGCCGATGTTGCCATCATCGCAGTTGATGCAGCTACTACTGAAGCAAGAAGTGTTAGTTTATTTGTCATTTGTATCCTTCCTTGTTAACCAGGTGACACCTGATACTCGTGCTCGTTTGAGTTTCTCTTATGTGTTGCGTTTTCTATGACCTTGTTGTTCAAATTAAACGAGTTGCATTTTGCAAATGAAACTGTGTGCGATTTAAACAACTGTTTATAAGGTTAGGAAAGGATCCGTACTTTCACAAATGTATAATTTAAAAAGAATTTTGAATGAAATCACAAATCCGAACACAATTAGAATGACCAAATGTTAAGTGAATGTAAATAGTGCAACGGTTCACACTGTTGGTGCAACGAGATTTAGATTTTTATATTGATAATCGACTAGATAAATATTCTGAATAAACATCACAATGATGAAATATTAAACTTAAGAAATGTTGAAATTTGGTCAATAAATATTTTTATTACACTTCGATAGTTATGAATATGCTCCAAATTTGGTAGCATGGCTTAATAGTTATTGAAGTAGTCTCAAGGAAGAACATGCGTTATTTCCCAATGTTTTTGGATGTAGAAAATAAGCCAATCTTAGTGGTTGGTGGGGGTGAGGTTGCTTGCCGTAAAGTCGATAGCTTACTACGAGCGGGAGCGGATGTGACTTTGGTGTCTCCCAAGGTAGCGCCTTACTTAAAGCAGCTTGTGGACGAGAACAAGCTTCACTGGGTTCAAAACTTTTACTCGTCACAGATCATATCGAAAAATTACTTGCAGGTTTGGGCCACAACAGACAACCCAAGCTTGAATCACCAAGTGTATAATGATGCGAAAAAACTGGGCATTTTAGTCAATGTGGTTGACGATCTTCCTTACTGCGACTTCATCACACCTTCGATGATAAATCGCGGCAGAATCCAAATTGCCATCTCTAGTGGCGGGGCATCACCTGTTTTAGTAAGAAATATCAGAGAAAAACTCGAAACGGTATTGCCACAAAACATAGGTTTGATAGCAGACTTCGGTGCATCAAAACGCAATTCAATCAAAGAGTCATTCCCAACCGTCGACGAGCGTCGTAAATTTTGGGAGCGTTTCTTGTCATCCAGCTTTATCGAGCAGGTGAATGACAGAGAGCAGTTAGAGTCTTACTACCAGCAAGCGCTAACCGAAGGCATTGATAGCGAAGGGCAGGTCACTTGGATTGAATTCGAGCAAGATGTCGAGCTGCTGTCTATGAAGGCTTTACGTTTGATGCAGGAGGCAGAGCTCGTACTTTCACCGAGCGATTGTCCATTTGAATTTATCGACCTGTGCCGCCGAGATGCAGAAAGAGAGAGCTACGCCAACAGCGGAGAGCTATCAACAAAGCTTGAGCAAGCAAGAGCAGAGAAATTACGAGTGTGTGTGTTTATTCCACCAGCAAGCGTAGAGTTTAATCTGTTGGTCGGCAAAGATCTAAAATTGTCAGCAGCCCAAGTACTCAGTTGAGGTAATTGCTTCTAGTTGAAATGAGAGCTTTCTGGTTGTTTGAAATCGGCTAGAGGCTCGGAATAAAACTAAAGCTGGACCAGATAAATAAAAAGCCACTTCGAGAAGTGGCTTTTTGCTATTTCAAACACGACATTGTGCTGATGAATGAGCAACCCAAATAGGCGGTCGCTCAAACTCAATAATTAGTCGCGGAAGTTGTCAAACTGGAAAGGTTGACCAAGTTCACCGCCGCGAACTAGAGCCATAACAGCTTGTAGGTCATCACGCTTCTTACCAGTAACACGAACTTTGTCGCCTTGGATAGAAGCTTGAACTTTAACTTTGTTGTCTTTGATTAGCTTAACGATCTTCTTAGCGACATCAGTTTCAATGCCTTGCTTAAAGATAACCGTTTGGTGCCAAGTGCGACCTGTTTGGTCTGCCGCTTTCGCTTCCATCGCGTTAGGATCAACATTACGCTTCGTTAGGTTGCTGCGAAGGATATCGCGCATTTGCTTCAGTTGAAAATCGTCTTGAGCAGTCAATTTTACTGATTCATCTTTGTAATCAAAGCTTGCGTCAACGCCGCGGAAATCGAAACGAGTCGATAGTTCACGGTTTGCGTTGTCTACTGCGTTACGCAGTTCTACTGCTTCTACTTCAGAGATAATGTCAAATGATGGCATTGTGTTGTTTCCTTAAGCTAAGTTTCTATCTTTAATTGCTGTTGCAAGCATGTCTAGCATTGTTGCAGTATCTTCCCAGCTTAGGCATGGGTCAGTAATCGACTTGCCATATTCTAGGTTGTTAATGTCTGTCATTGGCTGGTTGCCTTCAATAATGAAGCTCTCTGCCATAATGCCTGCAATTTGGTTCTTGTTAGATTTAATTTGCTCACAAATGTCTTGTGCAACTTCTAACTGCTTACGGTGTTGCTTCTGACAGTTAGCGTGGCTAAAGTCTACAACCAAACGTTGAGGTAGATCGAATTCAGCCAGTTGCTTACATGCAGTATCTACAGATTCAGCGTCGAAGTTAGGGCCTTTATCGCCACCACGTAGAATAACGTGACCGTATGGGTTGCCAGAAGTACGGTAAACCGTCATGCGGCCGTTCTTATCTGGAGAGTAGAAGTAGTGTGAAGCATGTGCTGCACGAATTGCATCGATAGCAATCTTGATGTTGCCGTTGGTCGCGTTCTTGAAGCCAACAGGGCAAGACAGTGCAGAAGCCATTTCACGGTGAATCTGAGATTCAGTTGTACGAGCGCCAATCGCACCCCAAGTGATAAGGTCTGCAATGTACTGACCTGTGATCATATCAAGGAATTCAGTCGCGGTAGCTAGGCCAAGCTTGTTGATATCTAGCAGAAGCTTACGAGCTTTGTTCAAGCCTGTTTCAAGTGCGTATGAACCATCAAGGTTAGGATCTGTAATCAAACCCTTCCAACCTACAACAGTACGAGGCTTCTCGAAGTAGGTTCTCATTACAACGAACAGTTCATCTTTGTACTGGTCTTGAATTTTGCTTAGGCGCTCAGCGTAATCAAGTGCCGCATCTGTATCGTGAACAGAGCAAGGGCCTACGATAACTAATAGGCGGTTATCACGACCAGTTAGGATATCTTCGATTTGGCGGCGAGAATTTTTAATGCGCTCAGCAACGTCGTCAGTAATAGGGTGTGCATTGCCTAGTTCGGCAGGAGTTGGCATAGGACCCAGAGCTTGGGTTCTCAACTCATCAGTTTTTAATGGCATGTGATAGCTTTTTTATTCTATTGCGAAGTGGTTAAGATAACGGAATTGAACAGAGGAATAAACTCTATTGAGTCAAAGTTATCTCAGTTATTGCTAATATTCTTATTTTTATCAGCAGGCCAGCGTCAAATAAGGGATTTTCACTTGTATTAACAGGCAGCTATCGGTATTTTCGTTTGAACACAACATAAAAATGCTGGAGCAGCAATGACTCAAGAAAATCAAAGCACTTTGCACCCAGAACTCGTCTTAGGTGATGTGCTGCCTTCTTACAACGATAATAATAATTCTAACCACTTATACGTTTCATTATCAGAATTAGTGATGGATCGTGTCTTCTACCACCCAAGTATCGAGAGTCACTTAGATACTTTGACTGATATTGAAAAAACGTCTTTAGAAGCGATCCTTGGCGATAAAACAGTCGATGAGCATTTTGTTTCGACCTTAGTGATTGCCATTCAAGCTGCCGTTCAGCCAAATCACACTTCTGTTCGTATCGCATTAAGCAGTGCAGACAGCTATGGATTCCGTTCGCTGCTTGGCGGGAACTGTGAAGCAGAAGAGATTAACCCTGCACTAGGTGTTCGTGGCGTTGCTCGTTACGCGACACCAGAATACAGCAAGGCTTTCGCTTTAGAATGTCAGGTTATTAAGGCATTACGTGAGCAGGGCATCAACGTTGAAGTAGTTGTGCCTTACGTTCGTGCGTTAAGCGATGCCGCTAAGATTATTGACCTGCTTGCCGAGCAAGGGCTACCACGCGGCCTTAACGGTTTGAAAGTACTGTTCTCGTGCGATGTGCCGTCTGCAGTGCTACTGAGCGAACGTTTACTGCATTACTTCGATGGTGTAGTGGTAAACGTTGATAGCTTAGCGTCTTTCACTTTAGGCGTAGACAAACACAATGAAGCTCAGCAACACGCTTTTGATCCACAAAATGAGGCGGTCATTACTTTGTTGGATATGATTGTTAAAGCAACCCTGAACGCGAAGAAGCCAGTGCTGCTAGTAACTCAAGGCTTAGTGGATTACCCACGTCTACAAGGTTACATAGCTGATCTTGAAGGCGTAGAAACGGTCGTGACTGCATAAATCGGTTTGTTGTCTTAGTAAGTCAACTGGCTCTATCCGTTTATTTGAAGCGCTAAAGCTTTGAGAATGAAAGAGATATCATTATGCGATGATATCTCTTTTTTGTAACATTTTTTTTGACATCTCTATCGCTAATCGATTAACTGGTCTGATGACTGATTTGACTAGGTAATCCGAATGTTGACCCCTCTACAAAAAGCAAATTTCTACTTAAGCATGTTTGGCTTTTTCAAAGTCCCACTTATCTGGTTGTGCCGACCAAAACTACTCGCGTTGGACAACCAACATGTTGAAGTGAAAATCCCGCTTAGAAGGCGTACTAAGAATCACCTTAACAGTATGTACTTTGGCGTTTTGGCTGTAGGTGCGGATGTCGCGGGTGGGTTTCTTGCGATGAGCAAATCTCAGCAGCAAGGTGAAAAGATCTCGTTGGCTTTTAAAGAGGTGACGGGTAACTTTTTGAAGCGCCCTGAAGGTGATGTGCATTTCACTTGTAACGACGGTGAGCTGATCAACACTATGCTGGCAGAAACCATGTCGACCGGAGAACGGGTCAATCAACCCGTAACCATTATCGCGACTTGCCCATCTTTACATGGTGACGAGCCGATGGCGGCGTTCACGCTTACGCTTTCAATTAAGAAAGTCCCTTCAAGAAAATAGCGATTAAATAATAGATTTTGGTTTAGAAGTCATGGGTAACGTTGAAGAGATAAAACAACGGTATGTGAATGGTTTCCACATACCGTTATAGAGAACTTTATAACGGCTCTATGACTCTTGAGTGATCTGCTCAATATCAACTATTTTTGAACGGTTCATAACGATCTTCCAACGGTAGTAGGTTGGTTCGTTATCATGGTTGTTCTCTTTAATGATCAGGTTGAGAAGATGACGCTTTTCTACTGATTCGCGGCTCACTTGTCCTTCATTCAAGCGGTAGATCTTGTTTGAGCCTTTATCCATCAACCGTGTCAGCGCTCTGAGGCTGATCGATAACGTTTCACGAGTCTCCTCATAACCACTCATAAAGGTCGATGTCGACATCTCAGTATGAGAGCGGTAATGCAAGATTTGCTCTTCACGTTGTACCACACGCTTTTTACGGATCGACTGAATGCGATCTGCAAGCTTAGAAAAATTTGCGTAGTCCAACCATTCCAGTTTATGGCCTACTGACTTGTTGGTCGTTGGATCATAGTAACGACGCTTCCATTTTGGCTTGCCTTTACGCAGCCAGCGCCAAAGGATGTCTCTCAAGTCATCTTTAAAGATCTCACGCAGTGCGTAAATGAAAGACATTGCCACGATGAAAGAGGCGGTAATCTCACCAAGAAAGTCACGAGCCAAGATCACAGTAGTGGTCACGACAACCATCACCAAACCGGTCGCGATGCCTTTCACGGCACGCTTAACGTTCTTACCCATCGACGTTGTCTTTTCTTTAAGCACGATAGGGTGTTCAATCAAACGACGCAGCAAACGCATCTTGTTACTCAAGCGGGTAACGTCCTCTCGAACTCTTGCTGAGTTGTAGTGGTTCAGTTTACGGTGCGCGGTCTCTTTATCACAAAGCGTTAAGAGTCGTTCTTTAATCGTTGAATACTCACTACCTCGTGGCATGTGTGAAACTAGCGATAGGAACTTTTGCTCGGTATACCAAGATAGGTAGTTATCGATATTAGCGTAGTAGCGCTTGAGATTTTCTTCGTAAGGGATGCTTCGGCGTAGCTTCTTCAAGATATCTAAAGCCAATTCAATGACTTCATCTACTTCATCAGCCGTTACGTCGTCACTATCAGTTTTATTTAAGCTGCTGACTGCTTTATCTAACGCGATAACATATTGGTAGGCAAACAGACTCAAACTGACACGATACTGTGTTGTAGATAAGCGTCCACGTTTTGCCAAGCGACTGTGTACCAAAGGTAAAAGTGTTTTGTCACTATAGTAGGCACGTTTTTGAGTGATTGAGCTGTAGAAAAAGGCACTTTCAGAAAGCACTTCAGGAGTCAGTCCAAGTTCACCGGGAATGAATAGATAAACGTCCATGTCGAGCTTTTTGGTCTTAGCCATGGCATGGTTAATTTTAAGTGTTATCGCATCTTGTTTATCAACGGTGATCAACGATGTCTCCTAGAATGTAAAAATATGAATGAAACTAGCGAAAGCATATCAGAGATCACGTATAATCTCCGCCAAATTTAAAGTAGAGACAACCTTGATGATTAATATTGGTCAAATAAACAACTTAGAAGTAGTAAAACAAGCAGACTTCGGTGTATTCCTTGACGCGAGCGACTATGGAACCGTGTTGCTGCCGAAACGATTTACTCCTGAAGGTGTTGAAATTGGTCAAAAGCTAGATGTTTTCTTATACATAGATTCTGACAACCAGATCGCTGCAACGACTGAAAAACCAATAGCTCAAGTAGGCCAGTTTGGTTTGATGACGGTTGAAGGTGTTAACAGCACTGGTGCATTCATGAGCTGGGGCGTGAAAGGTAAAGACCTTCTTGTTCCTTTCAGCGAGCAGCGTGGCCGTTTAAACGAAGGTCAGTCAATCTTAGTATATGTGTATATCGATAAAGCATCGAGCCGTATCGTTGGTACAACGAAGTTCAACAAATGGTTAGACAACACGCCTGCGACTTATAAGCAAAATGAGCAAGTCGATCTCATTATCGCTGAGCGCAGCCAGTTAGGTTACAAAGCGATCGTGAACGGTGAACACTGGGGTATGATTTTCCCATCTGACATCATCGGTAAGCTGTTCATTGGTAAAACACTAAAAGGCTACATTAAAAACGTTCGTGAAGAAGACGGTAAGATTGATTTGTCTCTTCAGAAGGTTGGTGTGGCTAAGATGGATGACCTAAGCACTAAGGTTCTTGACCTGCTTGAGAAGAAAGGCGGTTACCTGCCTTTGAATGATAAGTCTTCTCCTGAAGTTATTTTCTCTGCATTCAGAACCAGCAAAGGTACGTTCAAGAAGACAATTGGTGGTCTATACAAATCTGGCAAGATCACTATCGACAAAGAAGGTATCAGCTTAGTTAAGTAAGCGGTCCTTTCGTGTCTCGTCCTAAAATAC
>NZ_JBFRNU010000097.1:0-7841 GCF_041471145.1 Vibrio sp. 10N.261.54.A5
GCTACTTAGCTACTTAGCTCGGATTTGTTTGAAATAGCTTTGTTTTCAATTAACTTACTTGCACTTGGCTTATTTTGAACCACGCTTATTTAAATCACCCATTTAGGATACCCAATCAATGATCATCAAAAAATATCAAGCCCTTGCCCTTTCATCGGTTGCTTTGCTCGCTACAGGCTGCTCACCATCATCAGATACGCCTTCGGTCAGCAACATCAGTGATTACCAAGGCTCAGCGAGTATTACTCAAGGTGTGGCGACCACTGTTGAATCGAATCTCTTTGAGTGTGCAAACGGACGTAGCCGAGTGGCGGGCGTCGGGGAAATTACGGACTCCGAAGGAAAGGTTTGGACGGTTCCAGCCAAGAACAACTTTGCGACAGGGCCAAAAGCCTTTGATCTTTATGAAGAGTGCTCAAACACCACACCAAGCAGCCTAGCCGAAGTCGATCAAAGCTCTGTACCTGTAGCGATAGTGGATCAAGACGGTGAAGAAATAACAGGTTATATTTTTGCCGATAACTATTTCGAACTTTATATCAACGGCCAGTTAATCGCGGTAGACACCGTTCCTTTCACACCGTTTAACTCAAACATCGTCAAATTTAAGGTGAAGAAGCCTTACACGATTGCGGTGAAAGTGATTGATTGGGAAGAAAACCTAGGTCTTGGCAGCGAAGATAACCGCGGAAAGGCATACCACGCTGGCGATGGTGGCTTTATCGCGAGCTTTAGTGACGGAACCGTGACAGGACCAGAATGGCAAGCACAAACCTTTTATACCTCACCGATTTATGACCTGACTTGTTTGAGTGAAGTGGACGGGAAGCGTCTTTCTGAAAGCTGCACCACGGAAGGAACTGACCAAGGTCAAGATGCCTACGCCGCTCATTGGGAAACACCAACCAACTGGATGAACCAAGAGTTCGATTCAACATCTTGGCCTCAAGCATCGGTATATTCAGAAGACGATATTGGCGTGAACAATAAAAAAGCGTACATGAACTTTATCGAAAAATTCAGTGGTGCTGGCGCAAGCTTTATCTGGTCGACAAATGTCGTTCTCGATAATGAAGTGCTACTGAGATACGAAGTTAAGTAGCTTTATTCCTTTGTAAGCAAGCCCAGTCACGAGTATGACTGGGCTTACTACTCAAACAGCTTGCTGATGTTTCTAATTCACAGCGAACCTGATCCTAATCTTGGGTCGTTTGATTACGACGAAGTTTGCGAAGCCTTGCTTGCTCCACGCGACTTAGCTTTGTAATTGTGTAACCAGCAACAAAACAACCCGATGCACAAACCCCAAAATGCACTGCCGATCCCCAGTAAATTGGTGCCAGAAGCAGTGAATAAGAAAGTAAGCAGTGCAGGCTCTCGATAGTGGGTGTCTGCCATCGAAACAGCTAAACAATTCATCAAGGTCGGCATCACCGCTAAGCCAGCAACCGCAATGACAATCGCGGAGGGCACGGCGCTAAACAGCGACACAAATGACATCCCCATCACGCCAGCTAACAAGTAAAACCCGCCCATACAGATCCCCGCCATGTAACGTGTCTTGGGATTACTATCCGCATTCGGGCCCATGCAAATAGCGCCCGTAATCGCAGCAAGGTTATACGCAAAGCCACCAAACGGCGCGAAAATCAAACCCGTCACCCCAGTGGTGGTAATGATCTTCGATGAATCAACTTGGTATCCGTTCGCTTTTAGAACCGCAAATCCCGGTAAGTTCTGTGAAGCCATCGTCACTATAAACAATGGGATACCAACACTAAACAACGAAAAGAACTCAAAATCGGGCGAAATGAACACTGGGGTCGTTAATCCCATAGTCACCTGACTAACATCGAGTTTGCCAAAACCCACACACATGACCAATGCGATGATGAAAATGCTTGGGATCAGTAAATTTCCTAACCGCGCTTTCGCCAGAATAAATACAGCGAGCATGACCGCTACGACTTGTGCCTCTTCCATTAGCGACGTGAACAAACCCAAACCGAATTGCAATAGAATCCCCGCGAGCATCGCTGAGGCAATCGATGTTGGGATCTGTTTTAGGACTTTCTCAAATATCCCCGCCAATCCAACCAACGTGATCAACATCGAACTGAACAAAAACACGGCTACTGCCTGATTCATTGTCAGCCCTTCAAGAGATGTGATTAACAACGCCGCTCCAGGCGTCGACCACGCTGTAACCACAGGCTTCTTGTAATGAAACGAGAGCAGTATTGTGGTTATCCCCATGCCAATTCCCAACGCCCAAAACCATGACGCCACTTGTTCTTCGGTTGCTCCAGCACTCATTGCCGCTTGGAAAATAATCGCCGCGGCGCTCGCATAACCAATGAAAACAGCGATAAAGCCGGTACTGACGTGAGAAAATTTTAGCTTAGTCATGTTAATCTCTTCCTGCGTGCGTTATAACGTCCATAGACCAAACCTAGCACCGTGCGCTATAACGCACAACTTATTTGTAAAAACTTGTAGAGAAAATATGCAAACAGAAATTAAAGTTGGCGTTAACTTGAAACGCCTTCGCCAAGAAAAAGGCTGGAGCTTAGACAAAACAGCGAAAGCAACAGGCGTGAGTAAAGCAATGCTAGGACAAATTGAACGTGGAGAATCCAGCCCGACAGTCGCTAAGCTCTGGCAAATAGCTTCTGGGTTCGAGGTGTCACTTTCAAGCTTTATCACTGCTAGCCCAAACAGTGAACTGACGAGTTTATTCAGAGACGCAAACGAACTAAGACATGAGGAATACAACATTGGCTTTTTCGTCAGTTTGTTGTTTCCTTTTGAGGAAGCACTAGGATTTGAAATATTCGAACTCACCCTAGCACCCGATTACCAGCATGAATCCGCCCCACATAACGCAGGCGTCACTGAGCACATCTTATGCATTTCAGGAGAGATGGCCGTGATGTTTGATGATGAGTGGCATACGTTACGCGCAGGACAAGCCGTTCGCTTCAATGCCAACCAGACCCATGCCTACAAAAATATCGGTGAAGGAAACGCCGTATTTCATAATGTGATTCACTACCCTAATAACAAGCAATAGTGCCGGATTTGGTGCTAACGGATGTTTAGCTCTAACCGGATGTTCAGCGCTAACGAAAGAGCTGGCAGACCACTGGCTGTTACTAACTTAAAGCGACTATACGTTGACGACCATACTGCCATCTTCGGCTTGATAACGAGCCCATAGTTGAGAGAGGTTTTCTTTATTAAGCTGTATCTCTTTTTCTTTCAGAAACGTTTCGTTGTGCAGCTTCGAATACGAGCGCTCAGCAAGGTCACAGCTAAATGTAACGATGGTTTTCCCTTTCCCCATTCTAGCCGCAGCGTATAGCGCACCTGCTACGTTCAACGACGAACTGCTTCCTAGAAGAATACCGTCATGTTCCGCAACAAGGCGGGATATCGTCACCAAATCCTGATCGGGAAGCGTGATGGCACGATTGATTTTTGCCTGCCTGAAATTTTCAACCGTTCGCATGATCCCTATGCCTTCCGTGAACGAACTTCCCGTTGATTGATAGTGTCCATTACGTAGAAACGAATAAATGCCGGACCCATTTGGGTCAACTAACCAAGTTTCGAGATTGGGTTGCTGCTCAGATAGATAGTGTGAGTTTCCGGCAATGGTTCCACCCGTCCCCACCACTGAAACTAGAGCATCAATATTCCCCTGTGTTTGCTGCCAGATCTCAGGTCCAGTATTTAAATAGTGCGCTCGATAATTACTGAGATTTTCAAACTGATCTGCCCACCAATAACTCTCATTTTCGACACCAATCCGCTTAGCCGTGTGGTAAAAATGTTCAGGGTTTGCAAAAGGACAAGGGTCGACCAATAACAGTTCAGCATTATAAAGCGAGATCATGCGCTCTTTCTCTTGTGCCTGCCCTTTTGGCATCACCACCAACATTTTGTAACCAAGGGATTTAGCGACCAGAGCAAGTCCTATTCCCGTATTACCAGCAGTACCTTCAACGATTGTCATTCCCGGCTTAAGCTTACCGGCTTCTATTGCATCCATAACCAACTGAAGTGCCGCTCTATCTTTAATCGAACCACCCGGGTTCTGGTGTTCGCACTTAATAAGAATCTCACAACCTGATATCTCTGAAAGACTGTTGATTCTAACAAGATCGGTATCGCCAATCAGTTCACTGAGATTGTTTGCAATATGGGCAGATGACATCGCGACTCCATTTATTTGTTGAGGATAAGTTTGTTCATCGATTGGGTTGTCGATGATCATAAGCGTAGCTCTGGGGTCTGCTTAGTCAAGAAGTGCCGGAATTGAAAAGACTCTCACTTTCCAAATAGCAATTATAATTAGGGGTGACCGATTAGATTGAGGGCAAAAAAATGTTTCTAAAAGAGAAAAAACCGGTGACCTCGTTGATGTAACTGAAATGACCAAATTAACCAACTTATTTCAAGACAGTATCGAAGGTCGGTTTCAAGCAGGCGAAGAACAGCAAGACCCTGAGATGTTTAAAAAGTCCGAACTGATGTTTATGTCAGGGGAAGAGTTACCTCGATGCTGGACAGATCCAAACTACCGCTCAGGGACTAAATAACCTTAGCGCTTCCAGAGCACCCGATGAGTCGCAATTTAAGCTCTGTTCTAAAACTGTTTCACGATCGCCTTGTAGGCTATCCCCCTGTTAAAACATTCAGACGCATCTTTACTAGACACAAAAAGCGAGCCACTTGGGCTCGCTTTTGATTGTCTTTTTCTTGCTTAGACTTCAGTTCAGATTACAGAAGTTCTACCGACTGTTGAGCAATCACGAATTCTTCGTTGGTTGGCAAGCTATTATAATCGCACCTATTAACACGGGTTTGGACAAAAGTCAGTTAGAGTCGATGCTCTAAATAACCCTCTATTCATTACTTGATGTATTCTCACCGAACCAATCCCCCCACTAAAGTGGAAGTCAATGATAAACCCCCTATGTCATCACCGCTCTAACCATCACAAGGGATCAGATCGCAGAACTCCGAAAAGGTTCAACTGATTTAGGCAACAACGCCATGTTCACTCTAACGACTTGAGTTTCCGTCAAAATCATCAGATTTTTCTTTGAAGAGAGTATATATTGATGCAACTGAATGCATTGTGAGGAGAATAATATGTCAGTTATGGATTATCAAGATGCTTCGAAAGAAGAGCTTCAAGAACTAGAAAACGAAAGACTTGAGCTACTGAACGACTTTAAAGAGCAGTTGGCAGTGTTCTGTGATTACCTAAAGGTTGACTTAGACCAGCAAGCGACCTTGAAATCACTAGACACCGCAACAGCACTCACGCTTTCCTCTCCACGTTATATTCCTGCACAAAAGGGAATTTTAAAAATCTCAGCTCAAGGCTATTTAAGTATAAAATTGGTTGAGAAAGTCAAATCAACCACTACAGACATTGTTAAGGCGCTGGCCAACAAAATTGCAGACTCTTCCCAAAAACTGCCATGCAATGACATTGCACTTAAAGGTTCCGTTGATTCCATCGCCGCAAAGCTGACTCAACGCTACTTGTTTGGCCATAGACGCTTTTATGACGTTGAACCAATTCCAGAAGTCCCAACATTGAGGAACAACGACTTAAGAGCTTTATGTGAACGTCACCTTCTCGATCGAGTAAAGGAGCGTTATACGTCTCACTACCACCGCTACAGATTATGGGACGGAAGAGCCATCAATTTATTTTCTAGCTACCTGTTTAATGTCAAAAGTGAAGAGCATAGTTTCTTTGATTCTAAGAACTTAATTCATCTTCTGAATAACACCCCTGCGCCAATCAAAAAAGAATGGTTTAAAGATGAATGCATCGAATGTTGGGAAGCGCTTTATGCAGATGGCCCACGTTATGCGTATACCGAGCTTGCCTACCCTGATGAGAGTGGTGTCATTTTTGAAGAATACGTACCACTAGACATGGTAAGTGAAGATGTATGGGATTCGCTTTATGAGCGCTATAAAAACAAACTGAAAGAACATGTCGAGTTCGCCCAATAACTCTTGTGTGTCTTACCTCTAATCAAAATTAAGCAAATAATTGTCAATAAAAGGAACAAAGAAAAAATGACCGCGACAATTTCAGTCAGCAAAAGTGCGATATTTGAGCTAATCATGGCTGGTTTAGAAGCTTATGCTGTAAAACATCAGGGCAGCAAGAGTATTTCTGTAGAAACCGCCGCTCACCTTTGGGGGTACGTGAACAAAACACATCCATTTAAATGTACGATAAATCATGTCTCTGTAGAGACGTCTGCAAAGCGAAAGCGCTCTTCAGTTGAATTTAGCTCTGAATCTCTTTTGATTAAAAAAGACATCGCGAAAGTGTTCGGAGACCAGTATCAATATATAGGAACCGCTCATTCTCACCCTTATTTGCGGGAAGAAAACATCGATGCCGCAAGAATCAGAAAAGACAAGTTGTATGAATTATCTGATGCTGATCATAAATGTGAGATTGGATATCCCGAAATTGAGGTGACTGGTAAATCGTACAGTGTAGCTTTGGTACTAACGGTTCATTCGATGCTTAAGGCTGATGATAGAAAAGATGGAAGAAGCTTCGGAGAACCACTTATCGAGTTTTCTCTCGGCAATATCAAATTCTGGCTGTATGGCCGAGTTTTTGAGCATAAATCGAAGTCATCTTTGAGCGACGAGGAACGTCATTCTTATGAACGTTATAAGTTGGCCCTAAGTAATGTTCCCAACGATAAAATAGTTCCTGTGCCTCTAGAGACTGTGTTAGAAAGTGGTGTTTTTATAGATACATTGTGCAAAGACTTTGGCAGATTGAGGTTTTTTGATAATGAATCAGAATATGATTTAGCCACTGTTGCAGAGCGTAGATGGGGATAACGTTTCTGGCGGAGTCTCAGCTTACGCTTGTTTTGTTAGCGGCACTGGTTCAAGTGCTGCTATATGGTCTAAGATGTTTCACACTCTAAGTTAGTAGTTCTAAGGCGCTTTTGTCCCAAAGCATGGCGGCATAACACATCTCTGGACAGAAATCATTTAGACTATTTACTTAAATCGGGAGTCACCGGATTAGTTCAGGTATCTAAAACTCCAAGGTCTCACCATCAGCAGGAATAAGGACTTTATCTGACAAACCGTTTTTATCAATTGCTTCTTTAAGAATTGGTCGAGTCACTGCACAGTGATTGAGTGCCTCCATATGGTTCGCAACCACCTTATTAGGGGAAAGGCGAATAAACTCCATGACCTCATCAATAGACATCAATAACGGTTGACCAACGTCCATACGAGCACGACCTGCCGCGACTACTGTGATATCAGGTTTCAACTCAGTCAACGCTCGTTTTACATCATCGGTTAGAACTGTATCACCGCTAATGTAAATAGAAGGCTCATTGGGGAGCTCCAAGAAAAATCCAACACCATTAGCCATTACCTTGTGAATCCATCCATGGCCGTGCAAAGCCGGAACCGCGGTGAGCTTTCCGTCTAGAAAGTCGATAGTTTGCCAGTCTTCAATTCCCCAATTTACCGTTAAGTCGTATTTTTCTAGGTAAGCCTTATCTTTGGCTGGTGTCGCAACTGGGATATTACGACTTGTTAAAAACGTCTCACCTGCCGGATCTAGGTGATCTCCATGTTGTAATGCCTTGATACCAAGTGTTTGACTGTGAGTAATTAAGGTATGAGTAACCTTGTTTAGTAGCTCATCGGCATTACTTGGCATCTCAACGGTTGGATTTTTCGCGGCCTTAGCCTTAATGACTGAAAACGGAGGCATAGAGCCTTTTTTCCCCAACATAGGATCAATAAGGATAAAT
>NZ_JBFRNU010000098.1:0-2232 GCF_041471145.1 Vibrio sp. 10N.261.54.A5
GTGTGCCATCAACAGACGATACAGTGAAGGTTTCTTCGACTTTATCGCCGATGTTTAATTGATTAAATGCGCTGTTAGCGGTGAAGAACCAATGACCATTGGCATCAATAGTCAGGTCACCGTTGGTGCCTGAAATAGAATCCGGCGTAAACGTGTTGTCTGGGTTATCCACGTCAGTACTGGTGAGGGTTCCAGAAGTTGTTATAGCGCTGTCCGTTTCATCCACACTGACTGTTGCGGTACTGACTGTCGCAGCATCGTTAGTACCGTTAATCGTGACTTTAATGGTCGAAGGGGTGCCATCAACGGAAGAGACGGTAAAGGTTTCTTCGACTTTATCGCCGACGTTCAGTTGATTAAACGCGCTGTTGGCGGTGAATACCCAATGACCATTGGCATCAATAGTCAGGTCACCGTTGGTACCGGAAATGGAATCGGGTGTGAAGGTATTATCTGGATTATCCACGTCAGTACTGGTTAGCGTACCTGAGGTAGTTACCGCTTTGTCGGTTTCATCGATGGCGACGGTCGCACTACTCACTGTAGCGGCGTCATTAGTGCCGTTAATGATGACCTTAATTGCTGACTGAGTGCCATCCACAGACGTTACCGTGAATGTTTCTTCAACCTTATCACCAACATTAAGTTGGTTGAACGCGCTGTTAGCGGTAAATACCCAGTGGCCATTGGCATCAATAGTAAGGTCGCCATTGGTACCTGAAATCGAATCCGGCGTGAACGTATTGTCTGGATTATCAACATCGGTACTAGTCAATGTTCCTGATGTCGTTACCGCTTTATCAGTCTCATCCACACTGACTGTTGCGGTACTGACTGTCGCTGCATCGTTGGTGCCATTAATCGTCACTTTGATGGTCGAGGGTGTGCCATCAACCGACGATACCGTGAAGGTCTCTTCGACTTTATCGCCGACATTCAATTGATTAAACGCGCTGTTGGCGGTGAAGAACCAATGACCATTGGCATCAATAGTCAGGTCACCGTTGGTGCCAGTAATCGAATCCGGTGTAAACGCATTATCTTGATTATCCACGTCGGTACTGGTGAGAGCTCCTGATGTCGTTACCGCTTTGTCAGTTTCATCGATAGCGACGGTCGCACTGCTGACAGTAGCGGTGTCGTTAGTACCGTTGATTGTCACCTTGATAGTGGACGGTGTTCCATCAACAGACGACACCGTGAAGGTTTCTTCTACTTTATCGCCGACGTTTAACTGATTAAACGCGCTGCTCGCGGTGAACACCCAATGACCATTAGCATCAATAGTCAGGTCACCATTGGTGCCAGTAATCGAATCCGGTGTAAACGCATTATCTTGATTATCCACGTCGGTACTGGTCAATGTTCCTGAAGTCGTTACTGCTTTGTCGGTTTCATCGATGGCAACGGTCGTGCTACTGACAGTAGCGGCGTCGTTAGTGCCGTTAATCGTCACTTTGACCGTTGACGTTGTGCCATCAATAGACGATACAGTGAAGGTCTCTTCGACTTTATCGCCGACGTTCAATTGATTAAACGCACTGTTGGCGGTGAACACCCAATGCCCATTAGCATCAATAGTTAGGTCGCCATTAGCTCCAACAATGGAGTCTGGCGTAAATGTGTTATCAGGATTATCAACATCGGTACTGGTTAACGTGCCTGATGTCGTTACCGCTTTATCAGTCTCATCCACACTGACTGTTGCGGTACTGACTGTCGCTGCATCGTTAGTGCCGTTAATCGTCACTTTGATGGTTGACGGTGTGCCATCAACCGACGATACCGTAAAGGTCTCTTCGATCTTGTCGCCGACATTCAATTGATTAAACGCGCTGTTAGCGGTGAATACCCAGTGACCATTGGCATCAATGTTGAGGTCGCCATTTGTGCCTGCAATGGAGTCTGGAGTGAACGCATTATCCGGATTATCGACATCGGTGCTGGTTAATGTTCCTGAAGTCGTTACTGCTTTGTCGGTTTCATCGATAGCAACGGTCGCACTGCTGACAGTAGCGGCATCGTTAGTGCCGTTAATCGTGACCTTGATGGTGGACGGTGTGCCATCTACAGACGACACCGTGAAGGTTTCTTCGACTTTATCGCCGACGTTTAATTGATTAAACGCGCTGTTGGCGGTGAAGACCCAATGACCATTAGTATCAATAGTCAGGTCACCGTTGGTGCCTGAAATAGAATCCGGCGTGAACGCATTATCTGGATTATCGACAT
>NZ_JBFRNU010000099.1:0-16202 GCF_041471145.1 Vibrio sp. 10N.261.54.A5
AAGCTGCGCTATTCACCGAAATATCTAACTGGCTCATTGCCTGTCGATGGAGCGTATAATACGGGTTCTGAATTTATCCGCAAGGGCTTTTTCTCATATTTATTGCGATTTTGAATCGTTCGAACAAAAGACATACAACAACGAGCATGATGTGACGAAAAACACACAGTTACCAACAAGTATTTAACTTATGAAACAGGATTGATCCAGATCAGTGAATTGATAATGCTTGTTAATACACTAAGCCATGTCATATAACTTTGAGGTATACACATGGACTTTTGGCTAGATCTCCTATTTGGTAATGCGGTGGGACTATCTTCAATGATAGTAATCTTCGGGGCTCTGGGTCTCATGATGTTTTATGGAGGCTTCTTCATATACAAAGTTATGACTGAAAAATCTCCTCACTAGAATCGCTCTGCCTAAATCATTTACTTTTAAGTATTCTTTTACTTTATAAGTAAATGTCAAAACGCTTTGCACCGGAGCAGACTTATTGTCTTCTCCGGTTTTTTCATTTTTAAACCTAACCTCAACTTAGGTATACTTACCCTATCCTTCTCCAACTTGAGATACACACTATGTCTCATGATGATGACTTAGATCTATTCCAAGAAATGATGGGCGATGTTAAACGTATCGACCATGACACCGCTGAACACCAGAAAGTACACCGAGTCACCGAATCTCACCTTGCTAAGCGTGAAGCCGCTATGTGGCTGTCTGACGACGAGAAAGACTACTTATCATTAGACTATTCGCCAATGATCAAGCCAGACGATGTTGTTGCTTATAAAAAAGACGGTGTACAAGAAGGCGTATACAAAAAGCTGCGCCTAGGAAAATACCCTATTCAAGCCAAGCTCGACCTTCATAGGAAAACACTGAAAGACGCACGTAACGAAGTGCTTTCATTTTTGCGTCAGTGTTTAAGAATGGATGTTCGTACCGTCATCATTGTTCATGGTAAGGGTGAGCGTTCGAATCCACCTGCAATGATGAAAAGCTACGTGGCAAATTGGCTAACACAAATCAACGACGTTCAATGTGTTCATTCTGCTCAGCAATTTCATGGTGGTACGGGCGCAGTCTACGTAATGCTCAGAAAGAGTAATGAGAAAAAGCTAGAGAACAGAGAGCGCCATCAAAAACGCACCAGTTAATAGGTTGAGATAGATAAATGGACTAGTAACGATTTTGCATCAAGATCGATATTTCGTGCCTAGACTCACACCAAGTGCTAAAATTGCCTCAGTTAACGAATTCCAACTCAAAGCAACTATCCAAAGGTTGCTTTTTGTTTATCTACATTTCCGTTGTGAAACGCTAAGAGAATATCATGTCACAAGAATCCCAAGCTAAACGCCTTAATAAATACATCAGTGAAACTGGTTTTTGCTCACGCCGCGAAGCCGATAAACTGATTGATGCAGGCCGAGTTACTATTAACGGTAAGATCCCTGAAATGGGTACTAAAGTCTTGCCAGGTGATGATGTTGAGATCGACAATAAGCCTGTTCGCTCAAAAGAGAAGCCGATTTACATTGCTCTCAATAAACCAACAGGTATCACCTGTACGACTGAGCGTGATATTCCTGGCAACATCGTCGACTTTATTGGCCACCACAAACGCATTTTCCCGATTGGTCGTCTAGATAAGCCTTCTGATGGCCTTATCTTCCTAACCAATGACGGCGACATCGTAAACAAGATCCTACGTGCAGGTAACAACCACGAGAAAGAATACGTGGTGCGTGTAGATAAGCCGATTACGACGGAATTCTTGAAGCAAATGGGCGCTGGCGTTCACATTCTCGATACAGTCACTTTGCCATGTAAAGTAGAGAAAGAGACTAAGTTCTCATTCCGAATTACGCTAACACAAGGCCTTAACCGCCAAATTCGCCGTATGTGTGAAGCGCTCGGTTATGAAGTATTTAAACTGCGTCGTGTTCGTATTATGAATATCTCACTAGACGGTATTCCTAACGGCAAATGGCGCTACCTGAGCGACGAAGAGATCACTGAAATTTTAGCGATGTGTGAAGGCTCAGTAAGTACGGAAGATGCGTCAAAAATGAACGCGAAAGGTCAACGCATTCGCAAAGCGACTGACGCGAAACTTTTTGATAGCCGTGAAGAGAACCAAGCTTCAACAGCGCGCCGTAATCAAAACGAGAACCGTACACGCACCTACCGCGGTAACAATGCGGATGAATTCCGTCATGCACCTAATTCAAAGCGTGGCCGCAATTCATCGAATGGTGAAAGCGGTGGTAATACCGAGAACTGGAAATCGAACTCTCGTTCAGAGCGTTCTAATTCAGATAGAAATCGTTCGGATCGCAATCGCACAGATCGCGATAATACGGATCGTAGAAGCGGGAAGCCGGCAAACCGCAGCCAAGATTCAAACAGACCGAACAAACCTGCACCAAAGCGTGTTGGTGGTACTTTAGGTCTGAAGAAGTAGTCTGAATCAGTAAGACGAGACTCTCGATATAAAAACGCCCGCTAGATTAGTCTAGCGGGCGTTTTTGTTGGTCATTCGATAGTTTTATCATCATGACGACGACAATCTATAAACATAAATCAGCAAACTGGCCGCGAGTCAGAAGTGTTAAGTCTTTTGGGTCTAATTCAATCTCTAGCCCACGCTTACCTGCACTCACACATATCGTTTCAAAATCTGTCGCACTGGAATGAACGAAGGTAGGCAGTGCTTTCTTCTGTCCAAGCGGACTAATGCCACCAACAACATAACCCGTGGTTTTCTGAGCAATTTCAGGATCGGCCATCTCTGCTTTTTTGCCTTTCGCTGCTTTAGCGGCAAGCTTTAGATTTAGCTTCTGGTCGACAGGAATAACGGCAACCGCCAAATCTTTCGCCACACCATTCAAGCAGAACAACAGCGTTTTGAATACACGTTTGGGATCTTGACCAAGCGCTTCAACGGCTTCTAAACCATAGTTCGTATTATTCGCATCATGATGATACTGGTGCACACTATGAGCGATTTTCTTTTTCTTGGCGAGATTGATTGCAGGGGTCATAACAAATCCAAACGATAGATAAACAAAAAGCGACGCCGAGGCGTCGCTTTAGTTAAATTTATCATGGTGCTAGAGTCAATCTAATTTAGCACCTATTGATACAATTACTTGTAAACCATTTGGCCTGAAGGCGCGTACTTGTTCACGTCAACCGGGCTGTTTGCTTCTAGGTACTCTTTCAGTACTTCAGCATCAACAAAACCAGTATTTACGTAACCTGGGTGATCAGACAGTTTAGGGTAACCGTCACCACCAGCAGCGTTAAAGCTTGGTACTGTGAAACGGTAAGTTTCGTCTAGACGAAGCTGTTTGCCACCGATGAATACATTCGATACTTCACCGTTCGCTACTGTCATAGAGATTCCAGCAAACTGAGCGTAAGCACCAGAATCGATTGGTTTAGTCGCTACTACATTTAGGTAATCCAGAACTTCTTTACCCGTCATGTCTGTGTAAGTCAGGATGTTTGCAAAAGGCTGTACCTTCAGTACATCTTTGTAAGTAACATTACCGGCTTCAATTGAGTCACGAACGCCACCAGAGTTCATCACAGCGAAGTCTGCTTTTGCACGCTCCATGTGAGAAGTCGCAATCAAACGACCTAGGTTGGTCTGTTGGAAACGAACGACGTTACGATCGCCTTCAAGCTTGCCATTTGTCTCAGCGATTTGAACTTCTAGCTGTGCCTGACCTTGCTCTTGGAAAGGACGTAGGAATTCAAGTAGCTCTGGGTCTTGTGCGATTTCATCTTGAATAAGAACACGTTGCTTCTTACCGTCGATCTTAACTTTCTTCTTAAGGTTAACTGGAATCAGGTCGTAGCTCACCATCTCTAGCTCGCCATTACGGAATTCGTAATCAGCACGACCTACGTACTTGCCCCACTCGTGAGCTTGAACGATGTAAGTACCGTTCTGTACGTCAGGCTTACACTCATCACCCGGCTTGAAGTTTTTCTTCGCAACGTTAGGGCCTTCCATACATACAGGCTCTTGAGAGTGACCACCAACGATCATGTCTAGATCGCCTTCGTTTAGGTAACGAGCAAGTGCGACATCACCCGGAGCATTAACACCACGTTGGCCATTTTCGTAGTGACCCATATGAGTCACAGCAAAGATTAGATCCGGTTTTTCTGTTTCTTTAAGTTCAGCGATTAGCTTCTTCGCTTCTTCTTTAGGATCACGGAAGTCGATGCCTGCGATAAATTCAGGGTTACCAATCTTTTGGGTATCTTCAGTTGTTAAACCAATAACCGCAATCTTGATGCCTTGCTTTTCGAACATCTCGTAAGCTTGGAACTTACGTTCACCTGTCGCTTTATCGTAGATGTTTGCAGATAGCATTGGGAAGTTAGCCCAGTCGATCTGCTTTTGTAATACGTCTAAAGAGTTATCAAACTCGTGGTTACCCAATGCCATGGCATCGTAACCAATTTTGTTCATACCTTTAAAATCAGGTTCTGCGTCCTGAAGGTCTGACTCTGGAACACCCGTGTTGATGTCACCGCCAGATAGAAGCAACACGCTACCGCCTTCTGCTTCAACTTCTGAACGAAGTTGGTCAACTAGCGTTTTACGTGCAGACATGCCGTATTCGCCATATTTATTCTGCCAGAAACGACCATGGTTATCGTTTGTGTGAAGAATCGTTAGCTTGTAAGTTTCGTCTTGGTTCCAATCATGAGCTGATTGAGACGCACACCCAGCTAGAGTAGCTAGAATTGCAGCACTTAGTGCTGTCTTTAGAATAAGGCGTTGCTTCATTGTCATACCTTTGAACTTTTTAGGGAATCCACTGCTTTTTATAATCTATTGCGACCCCTTTCCTGGAGTTCGAACAATAAGACTTCAACATGACTAATCTTAAATTAACATTCTAGATGTAACACAACGATTTCATATTTATGTCGAATTGGTCACGCATAGGTCAACAGTTAAGTGTAACAAAATTATGAGATTACACTCAAACTTCCCCTGCATCACAAGCAATCGTTTACTTACAAAGTGTGATGAATATCAGTAATTTACTGCAAACAGGACTGACCTCACACTCATATAAGAGTTTCTTAGGTAATAACCCGCCACGTTAACAACTCTTTAAATGAACGGTTTATGTTCGGCTGCTTTTACGAGATTAAAAAAAGCCCAATTCAGAGAACTGGGCTTTCTTAGATCAACTTTGTGAAATAACGTTTCCGTTACTTCACATCCATCTCAATTATTTAATATCAATATGCTCAAAGCCTTTGATAAGGTCATCAAGTGCTTTCATCTGCTTCAAGAACGGCTCTAGTTTGTCTAGAGGTAGCGCAGATGGGCCATCACAACAAGCTTGGTCTGGGTTTGGGTGAGCTTCAATGAACAGACCCGCAATACCCGTAGCAAGACCCGCTTTAGCAAGTTCAACCGTTTGCTCACGACGACCGCCAGATGCAGCACCTGATGGGTCACGCATTTGTAGAGAGTGCGTCACGTCGAAGATGATTGGGCTACCGTTTGAAGACTTCTTCATTACGCCAAAGCCAAGCATATCCACAACAAGGTTATCGTAACCCATGCAAGCGCCACGCTCACAAAGGATGATGTTGTCATTACCGCACTCAGCGAACTTATCAACGATGTTGCCAACTTGATTCGGGCTCATGAACTGAGGCTTCTTCACGTTGATTACTGCGCCAGTCTTAGCCATTGCTTCAACAAGATCAGTTTGACGAGCTAGGAATGCAGGTAGTTGGATTACATCAACCACATCCGCAACAGGCTGAGCTTGAGCTTCTGTGTGGATATCAGTAATGATCTTCACGCCGAAAGTATCTTTCAGCTCTTGGAAGATTTTGAGACCTTCTTCCATTCCTGGACCACGGTATGAATGAACTGAGCTGCGGTTCGCTTTATCAAAAGACGCCTTAAATACGTAAGGGATGCCCAGCTTCTCGGTTACTTTTACATAGTGCTCACAGATCTGCATAGCAAGATCGCGAGATTCAAGAACGTTCATGCCTGCAAATAGCGTAAATGGCTTGTCGTTAGCAATTGGCATATCGCCAATATGAACTGTTTTCTGTTCCATCATATTCTCTCTAAATAATTATTAATTAGTGAACAACCACTGTCTTTTCGTTCATGACGTTCACTTGAGATTTCAGTAACTCAGATGCCGGGTCATCTGGGCATTGGTCGATAAAGTATTGATAATCGGTTGCGGCCACTTGGTGACAGTCTAGCTGCTGATAGATAAAACCGCGGTCACGGATTTCATACGGATCATCCGGCACAAACGTTAACGCAAGATCGGTACACTTCAATGCAAGTGTATAACGCTCTTCTCGCAGCAGTGCACTCTTGAGCAGGGCTAACCACTTACCAATAATCGTTGGGTGGTCGGCGACTTCTAGGTGCTCAGGTTTCACCTTAGCTAATGGGCCATCATGGCCAATTAGCCATGCTCGCAGCGTTTGTTCGCCAACGTACTCACCGTTATAAGGGTTAATGTAGGCCGCAGCTTGCCCGTACCAACTTACTTTAAGTAAGAATTGAGTCGGAAAAGAGACGCCCTCTACAGGAAAGCCTAGCTTGCGACCTAGAAAAAGAAAGATCGCCCCCAGACTCACTGGAATGCCTTTCTTTCTCTCAAGCACTTTATCGATGAACGCGTTTTCCGAAGAGAAATACGCATCTTTATCGCCAGCAAAACCCCATTCATAAAAGAATAGTCGAATAAAAGATTCAAACTTCTGCTGTTCATCGGTTTCATTAACCAAAGCAAACTCGGCGTCTTTTAACAATCTCGCCAGCTCTTGCTCTGCCCAACTGTCTTGAGTTTCTGGGTTAATCGCTTTATTTAAGATCAATGCACCTTCAGCTAATTCTAGCTGGTCAAAGTCTTCATCAAAAAATTCGTACATAGATAGTTAACCGAAATAAGGAGATAATTAACCGAAAAATGTTGGTGTCTTGGTCATTGCGATTTTGCCTGCCATCGCTAACCAGCCAAGCGCACCAAAGAAAGAGAATACTCTCAGTAGCTTGTTTTTACCTAGCTTAAGCGCAAAGAAACCTAATGCGATGTAAGCCATAACACAAGTTAGTTTTTCGGTTAACCATGGTGCTGCTGGTGTAAATGGAATAAAGCCAGTGATGAAAATCAAACCAATACCCGATAGCAATAGCAACGAGTCATTGATATGAGGGAAACGCTGCAAGAAAGGATGCTTAAGCTTAGGTGAGTTAGCCATCATAAGAGCGAAACGAATCGAGAAAAGTAGCGCACTTATAGCAATCGTTAATAGGTGAAAATGTTTTAGACCTTCGTACATGGTATTCCTTTATATTTTTATATGTGCTTTCGTTAACACGAGCCTCACAATACCCGTTAATGCTCTTTATTTCTGCGTTAAATGCATTATCGGGTTAAATGTATTGTCGAGTTAAAGGTATCAATTTAGCAAGTTCATCATCCATTGCTCACAAGACGATTAACAATCACTAACTATGAACAGTAACGACCCAATGTCACTCGGTCATTACCACCGTAATCTTTCTCTGTGACAACATCGAGATAACCGAGCGCCTGCATAATCTCACGAACTGCCAAACCTTGGTCATAGCCGTGTTCAAATGCTAACCAACCTTCATTTTCCAAAAAGCCACGTGCGTTTTCAGAAATGTATCGAATATCTGCAAGCCCTTTCTCTTCAGCAACCAGTGCTGTGATCGGCTCAAAACGCACATCGCCTTGAGACAAATGAGGATCATTCTTCTCAATGTATGGCGGGTTAGAAACAATCAGAGAGAATTTCACAACGCCTTCAGAGCTCAAAGGCTCAAACCAACTACCATGCAAAAAAGTCGCATTGGTGATGTTGAGACGCTGTGCATTCTCTGTCGCAAGCTGCTGCGCTTCAGGGCGAAGATCAATACCCGTCACCTGTCGATTCGGCATCTCAGACGCCAATGCTAACGCGATAGCACCTGTACCTGTCCCTAAATCGAGAATCGCGCCTTGCTTGCCAAAGGTTTTATCCAACGCTACTTCAACCAAACGCTCGGTATCTGGGCGTGGGATTAATGTAGAAGGGGAAACTTTTAACGGCAGTGACCAAAACTCACGCTCACCGATAATGTAAGCCACGGGCTCACCGGTTAAGCGACGTTTTAGAAGGGCATTGAATTCAGACTCTTGCTCAGAGGTGAGATGCTTCTCAGGCCAAGTCAGTAGGTAAGATCTTGGTTTATCTAAGGCGTGACAAAGCAGTACCGCGGCATCAATAGAGGGTGATGTGTTATCACCCTCTTGAAGCTTTACGATTGCTGCTTTTAAAGCACTTTCAACCGTATATGCTGACTGCATACTGGTTAGTTGTTCTCTGCAAGTGCAGCAAGCTGATCGGCTTGGTGCTCTTGAAGTACAGGATCAAGCAAGCTTTGCATGTCACCTTCAAGTACTTCGTTAAGACGGTAAATTGTAAGGTTGATACGGTGATCCGAAACACGGCCTTGTGGGTAGTTGTACGTACGAATACGGTCACTACGGTCACCCGAACCTAGTAGGTTACGACGTGTATCAGAAACCGCTGCCGCGCGGCGCTCTTCTTCTGCTTGAACAATACGAGCAGCAAGAACAGCCATCGCTTTCGCTTTGTTTTTATGCTGAGAACGCTCGTCCTGACACTCTACTACTGTACCCGTTGGTAAGTGAGTAATACGGATTGCTGAATCCGTGGTGTTAACGTGCTGACCACCCGCGCCTGATGCACGGAAAGTATCAATTTTAAGGTCGCCCGCTTTGATTTCTGGAAGATCCGCTTCTGGGATCTCAGGCATAACCGCAACCGTACATGCTGACGTGTGAACACGGCCTTGAGATTCGGTTTCAGGTACACGTTGTACACGGTGACCGCCTGACTCAAACTTCATGGTGCCGTAAACAGCGTCGCCACTAACCTTAGCGATCATCTCTTTGTAGCCGCCTTGCTCAGAAGCATTGCTGCTCATGATTTCAACACGCCAACCTTTCTTCTCAGCAAACTTAGAGTACATACGGAACAGGTTGCCCGCGAAGATACCTGCTTCATCACCACCCGCACCTGCGCGGATTTCTAGGAAACAGTTACGCTCATCGTTTGGATCTTTTGGAATAAGAAGAATCTGTAGCTCATCAGTCAGACGCTCAATTGCTGCTTTCGCATCTTTGATTTCATCTTGAGCCATTTCACGCATTTCTGCGTCGTCTTCGTTTGCCATCTCTTCAGCAGCTTCTAGATCTTCTTTCGCTTGCTGGTATGACTGGAAGCAAGCTGTCACTTCTTCAAGTTGAGAGTATTCTTTCGAAAGTGCACGGAATTTGTCTTGATTCCCGATTACATCTGGATCACCAAGTAGATGTTGAACTTCTTCATAGCGTTCAACAAGTGTTTCAAGCTTTACTAGAATCGAGGCTTTCATAATGTCTTATCTTGTTGGAGGTCTAATATTATTGAGGGTTTTCTAAGCCCAAACTCTGTCTAATGACCATTAATTTTGCAGGTTCTCCTTGCTCAGCTGCACTTTGAAGTGCGCGCGTTGGAGCATGGATCAATTTGTTTGTGAGCTTATTGCTGAGCTCGAGTAAAACTTTTTCAGGGTCACCGCCAGCGGCAAGCGATTGTAAACTTTTACTTAATAATTCTTCGCGGATTTCGTTAGCCGATTTACGGTAATCTCGAATACTGTCTACCGCTTGTAAAGAGCGCATCCAACTCATGAACGCGGCACTTTCTTCACTGACGATCGCTTCAGCTTGAATCGCTTCAACTTTACGTTGTTCGATATTGCCATCAACAATCGACTGCAAATCATCAACCGAATAAAGGTAGGCATCATTTAGATCACCAACCTGCGATTCCACATCACGTGGAACGGCAATATCAACCAATAACATCGGCTGATGCTTTCTTGTTTTTAGAGCAGTCTCAACCATACCCTTACCGATAATAGGCAATGGACTTGCGGTTGAGCTAATTACGATGTCCGCTCGATGAAGATGATCAGGGATCTCATTCAAGCTGATCACTTCAGCACCAAATTCTTCTGCTAGCCCTAGAGCACGTTCTCGAGTTCGGTTCGCCACAATCATTTTTGTACAGCCATTCGCCGAAAGGTGCTTAGCCACCAGCTCAATGGTTTCACCCGCACCAACCAGTAACACGGTTGAATCTGCGATGGATTCAAAAATATGCTTGGCTAAGGTACAGGCTGCGTAAGCTACAGAAACCGCGCTTCCGCCGATTTCAGTTTCAGTTCGAACACGCTTCGCAACAGAAAATGATTTCTGGAATAGTTTTTCCATTGAAGCATCAACGGATTTGTTCTCTCGCGAGTCCGTATACGCTTGCTTCACCTGACCTAAGATCTGCGGTTCACCCAAGACTAAAGAGTCCAAACCACAAGCAACGCGCATTAAGTGTTTAATCGCCGCCTGCTCTTCATGGATATAAAGGCTTGGCTTTAGCTCTTCTGGGCTAACTTGATGGAAAACCGACAACCAATCGATGAGTTTGTTTTTAGCCACGCCTTTAACGTCGCAATACACTTCAGTTCGATTACAGGTAGAAAGTATGACACTTCCATTCACGTGTGCATTTGCGTTAAGTTGCTTGAGTGCCTCAGATAATTTATCTGGACCAAAAGCGACTTTTTCTCGCAATTCAACCGACGCTGTATTGTGATTGATACCTACGGCAAGCAAAGACATGTATCAGAAGTTCTCGATCAGGGAATGGAAACAAGGGGCGAATTTTACTTGATGCATGGCTCTATTTAAAGAGCAAGCGGGATTTGTTTTCCTGAGTTCGTGAATTCAATGCTATAGTTGAAGCGTTTTTTAGATAAATTTGAACAAGTTGTGAGCAAACATGAGCAAGCTTCTCAAAATCGCGTCTCTTATTTTTATGGCCATAACTATGGTGGGTTGCTCGTCTATCCCAGAACAACCAACCAGCGTTGAATGGCAAAGTCATCAAGATCGGCTTTTACAGATAGACAACTATCAAGCCTCAGGCAAGCTCGCTTACATTTCCCCAGAGCAACGTCAAAGCCTAAATTTCATTTGGAAACATTCACCAAATCAAAGTCAATTAAGGCTCACTACTTTTCTCGGTCAAACTGCACTGAACCTAACCATAGATCCATCGGGTGCAAAAGTCGTGACCTATGGCGATCAAGTATTTACTCATGCGAGCGCTTCAGTCTTGGTTGAGCAGCTGACAGGTTTACAGATCCCTATTGATCACCTGCCACAATGGTTCCTTGGCATTCCAGACCAAGCCGATAGCTACCAATTGAACACGACCAACACGCTTGAATCTCTCACCAAACAAGTCAGCAACCAATTATGGACACTGAGTTTTGCTAACTATCGCAATACAGAGATGCCGAATAAGCAACTATCGGGTGAAGACAACACTAAGGTAGAGATAATCCCACTCCCTACTCGATTGTCATTCAAGCAAGACAATAACAAAATCAACATTGTAGTTTCGAAGTGGACACTGAAAAGATGATAACAACGCCAACCCATTGGCCTTCTCCGGCTAAACTGAATTTATTTCTCTATATCACTGGTCGACGTGACAATGGCTATCACGAACTTCAAACTTTATTTCAGTTTGTCGATTTTGGTGATGAACTGACGGTTACCGCAAACTCAGAAACTAGCTCGATAACAATCACACCAGAAATCCCTGGGGTAGCACTTGAAGACAACCTGATCTGGAAAGCCGCTACTGCGCTACAGCAATATACCTCAACCTGTTTCGGTGCCGATATTGAACTCAAGAAAGTACTGCCTATGGGTGGCGGTATTGGCGGAGGCTCTTCAAATGCAGCAACCGTGTTGGTCGCTCTGAATTATTTATGGCAACTCAACCTGTCAGACGATCAACTCGCCGAGATCGGTTTGAAGCTTGGTGCTGACGTTCCTGTCTTCGTTCGAGGCCACGCCGCCTTTGCTGAAGGGGTTGGAGAACAATTGTCACCAGCTAATCCGGATGAAAAATGGTATCTAGTCGCCAAACCTCAAGTGAGCATAGCAACTGCAGACATATTCAAACATTCAGAATTAACTCGAAATACGCCAAAGCGAGTGCTAGCAACGCTTCTAGAGCAAGAATACGTAAACGATTGCGAAAAAATTGTGCGAATGCTGTACCCAGAGGTTGATAAGCAACTTTCATGGCTGCTACAATACGCGCCGTCGAGATTGACTGGTACAGGTTCGTGCGTTTTTGCTGAATTTAACAGCAAAAAAGAAGCCGAATTGGTGCGAGAACAACTGCCTGACACAGTTTCCGCTTTCGTAGCGAAAGGAAGAAACATTTCTCCTTTAAAAGAAACTCTGGCTGAATACCAATCAGCCCACCCACAATCTATTTAAAACTGGACGCAACCCGAGGTTTCCACCGTGCCTGATATGAAGCTATTTGCTGGTAACGCAACACCTGAACTAGCCCAACGTATTGCTGATCGTCTATACATCTCTCTTGGCGATGCTACTGTAGACCGTTTTTCTGATGGCGAAGTCGCTGTTCAAATCAATGAAAACGTTCGTGGTAGCGATGTATTCCTGATTCAATCAACTTGTGCACCAACCAATGACAACCTTATGGAATTGGTGGTAATGATTGACGCAATGCGCCGTGCTTCTGCTGGCCGTATTACTGCTGTAATCCCTTACTTCGGTTATGCCCGTCAAGATCGTCGTGTACGTTCTGCTCGTGTGCCAATTACTGCAAAAGTTGTTGCAGACTTCCTTTCTAACGTTGGCGTTGACCGCGTTCTTACTATCGACCTACACGCAGAGCAAATCCAAGGCTTCTTCGATGTACCTGTTGATAACATCTTCGGCACTCCAGTTCTTCTAGAAGACATGGCTAACCGTGGCCTAGAAAACCCAGTAGTGGTTTCTCCAGACCTTGGTGGTGTTGTACGTGCTCGTGCAACGGCTAAAGCGCTAGGTGATGTTGACATCGCTATCGTTGATAAGCGTCGTCCACGTGCTAACGTTTCTGAAGTAATGAACCTAATCGGTGATGTTGAAGGTCGTGACTGTGTTATCGTTGATGACATGATCGATACGGGTGGCACACTATGTAAAGCAGCTGAAGCGCTTAAAGAGCGCGGTGCTAAGCGTGTATTCGCTTACGCAACTCACGCTGTTTTCTCTGGTACTGCTGCGAACAACATCAAGAACTCTGTTCTAGACCAAGTTATCGTAACGGATTCTATCTCTCTATCTCCAGAGATGGCTGCGACGGGTAAAGTGACAACACTTAGCCTTTCTCGCATGCTTGCTGAAGCGATTCGTCGTATCAGCAACGAAGAATCAATCTCAGCGATGTTCAACTAATCAAAGCCCAATAGCTTTTTTACAAAAGCTTGGTTTTAGAAACACGCGAGAGAAAGATATTAAGCACTTCAGTCAATGAAGTGCTTTTTTTATGTCTGAGTAATATTGCACTGCTAGTTATCACAAACAGGAATAATCGCGCAGCTATCAGCTAGCTCGCACCTTTTTCATAAACTGTGATATCATACGGCGCTTTTTGAAATCCCAAGAGAGATCCATACCTTGAGCCAACAAATAAAACTTCTCGTTGGACTGGCTAATCCAGGTCCAGAATACGCCAAAACTCGCCACAACGCGGGCGCTTGGGTAGTTGAAGAATTAGCGCGTGTACATAACGTGACACTAAAGAACGAACCAAAGTTCTTTGGCCTAACGGGTCGTATCATGGTTCACGGTGAAGATCTTCGTTTGCTGATCCCAACGACTTTTATGAACTTGTCAGGCAAAGCAGTTGCAGCCTTAGCAAAGTTCTACCAAATTAAACCAGAAGAGATCATGGTCGCTCACGATGAGTTAGATCTGCCTCCTGGTATTGGAAAGTTTAAAAAAGGTGGTGGTCATGGCGGACATAATGGTCTGAAAGACATCATCAGCAAGCAGGGTAACAATAAAGAATTCTATCGTCTTAGATTAGGCATCGGCCATCCAGGACACAAAGATAAAGTTGCAGGTTATGTATTAGGCAAAGCTCCTCAAAAAGAGCAAGAGTGTATCGAGGCCGTCGTTGACGAATCGGTTCGCAGCCTAGACATCTTATTAAAAGATGGCCTACCAAAAGCACAAAATCGCTTACATACGTTCAAAGCAGAATAAGGTTTATATCATGGGTTTTAAATGTGGCATCGTTGGTCTACCAAACGTTGGTAAGTCAACTCTGTTTAACGCACTGACTAAAGCAGGCATCGAAGCAGCAAACTTTCCATTTTGTACGATCGAACCAAACACAGGTATCGTTCCGGTTCCAGATCTACGCTTGGATGCATTAGCAAAAATTGTTAATCCACAGAAGATCCTTCCAACGACAATGGAATTCGTAGATATCGCGGGCCTAGTTGCTGGCGCATCTAAAGGTGAAGGTCTTGGTAACAAATTCCTAGCTAACATCCGTGAAACTGACGCTATCGGTCACGTTGTACGCTGCTTTGAAAATGAAAACATTGTTCACGTTGCTGGCAAAGTATCTCCAATTGAAGATATCGAAGTGATCAACCTAGAACTTGCACTGGCTGACTTAGACAGCTGTGAGCGTGCAATTCAACGTAACGCAAAGAAAGCGAAAGGCGGCGACAAAGACGCTAAATTCGAAATCACTGTACTAGAAAAGCTACTTCCAGTTCTAACTGAAGGTGGTATGGCACGTACTGTTGAACTTGGCAAAGAAGAAGCGGCAGCAATCGGCTACCTAAACTTCCTAACGCTTAAGCCAACAATGTACATCGCAAACGTTGCAGAAGATGGTTTTGAAAATAACCCATACCTAGACGCTGTTCGTGAATACGCAGAAAACGAAAACAACGTTGTTGTTGCTGTTTGTGCAGCAATCGAATCAGAGCTTTCTGAGCTTGATGACGAAGATCGCGAAGAGTTCCTTGCGGATATGGGTATCGAAGAACCAGGTCTTAACCGAGTGATCCGCTCTGGTTACGAACTACTGACTCTTCAGACTTACTTCACAGCTGGTGTTAAAGAAGTTCGTGCTTGGACAATCCCTGTAGGTGCAACTGCGCCACAAGCAGCGGGTAAGATCCACACAGACTTCGAGAAAGGTTTCATCCGTGCTGAAGTTGTTGGATTCGATCACTTCATCGAATTTAACGGTGAGAGCGGTGCGAAAGACGCAGGTAAATGGCGCCTTGAAGGTAAAGAATACATCGTTAAAGATGGTGACGTTGTTCACTTCCGCTTCAATGTATAATTCTGATTAAACATCTAGAAAAAAGGCCAGTGAATTCACTGGCCTTTTTGTTTTTCTCCTTTCTAAATTGTCCCTCACCAGAAAGTTAACTTCCTATATATATCGCCTTTTAGACCTGTTTTTTGTCGACAAATACGCCTCTTTGCCTAAAAAGAAACCGAACAGATGTTTATTCGCGATTTATTCAAAAAAAAAGTTGACGGGTTTCACTCAACTCCGCATAATGCGCCCCGTTCACAGCGAAGCGGCAACGTTTCGAAATGAGCAACAATATGGAAATGGCTACTTAGCTCAGTTGGTTAGAGCACATCACTCATAATGATGGGGTCGCAGGTTCAAATCCCGCAGTAGCCACCATTTCCTAAGCACTCTATTTGATATTAAAGTTTGTCTTTAGTAACAAAGAGTTTTTAGGAAATAACGCGGTCGTGGCGGAATTGGTAGACGCACCAGATTTAGGTTCTGGCGCCGAGAGGTGTGAGAGTTCAAGTCTCTCCGACCGCACCATATTGAGATATCTTAATTGATATCATTGTTGGGCTATCGCCAAGCGGTAAGGCACCGGCTTTTGATGCCGGCATTCCCTGGTTCGAATCCAGGTAGCCCAGCCACTATTTAAAGTGTAATTATCTTTAAAAAGATAATGGCATTGAAAGCAAGATTATATTATATTGTCTCGCTCTCAGATGGCTACTTAGCTCAGTTGGTTAGAGCACATCACTCATAATGATGGGGTCGCAGGTTCAAATCCCGCAGTAGCCACCATTCTTTCTTCGAGAAAGAAAAGACAACGTTATATTGAATCACCAATATTCAGTATGACTATAAAGATTTGCTGCGGTCGT
>NZ_JBFRNU010000100.1:0-2543 GCF_041471145.1 Vibrio sp. 10N.261.54.A5
GAAAGCCGCGATGAACCAAGAAAAAGCCCTACCGGACTCAGTGCCGATAGAGCTTATTCGAAATTGCCAACATTATGCAGCATTGAGATCAAACGTCAGTGTTTGTTCTGCTGCACATACTTCAACAGGCCAGCCATAGGATTGGTATTCAAGCGCAAGTTTGTCCGCTACTACGCGAGATACTGTTGCAGTGATCCACATGCCTTTGCCCATTACTTGATATTTAAGCGTTCTCATTTCCATAGTCATCACCGTTCTCCTTCTATATTGGCTGCGCGAAGTCTATAGCACCTCTGAGGGCTGAAATTTCGAATTAAGCTCAAATTCTTTATAAAATGGCTCACTGTTTGCGCTTGGCTCAAAACTCAATCAACTAAGGGAAAACGGTTGCGTTCTGGAAGCAAAATCACTTTTTAAGTCTCTGTATTATAATCGAATTAAAATTGACCAGAAAAACAATGTAAGAGATCTCTTACAGCATTATCAGAGATCGCACTAGGTAAAAACTTCTCACTAGAAGCCAGACTTGTGTGGCGATTGTGTGCGTTTTTGGTTGCGCTGTTGAAGCAAGATTTTTTAGTTTTGTATGTGAAATATTCTAATTTATTTAGCGTATGGTCCTGCTTTTAAATCCAAATCACAGTTTTATATGTTGCTGTGCTTCTTTTATTTAAACCGATACGCTATTTGATTTTGGTCATTAACCTTTCGCTCATTAGTTTGCACTATCTATACGTGTTCTGTTCCATATAAGCGAGATGTATAGAGGTCCTTGTGACTAATCCAACCAAAACCGATCGTAAAGTCACGATCGGCAGCTATATCGCACTCGCGTTCGCGATGGTGTTCTTTTCAGGCTTAATGCAGTCCAATGAATGGTATGGAGTGTTCGATTTTACAACGCTCAACGGTTCATTCGGTAAGGTCGCTTACGATGTGAGTGAAACGGCCGATGGTATTCAAGCGGCAACGACGTCACTGCGTGGTAAAGGCGGTAGTGGTGCTCGCGACGGTTTCATTTTTGCTTTGACACTTATTCCGACCGTGATGTTTGCACTGGGTATGATCAACGTACTTGAGCACTACGGTGCACTGGATGCGGCTCGTAAACTACTGACACCTCTGCTTCGCCCTCTGATGGGTATTCCGGGTAACTCAGGCTTGGCACTGATCGCTTCTTTGCAAAGTACCGATGCTGGCGCAGCGATGACACGTCAGCTGAAAGACGAAGGACATCTGACTAAGCGTGAAACCGATGTGTTCACCATGTTCCAGTTTACGGCGGGTGCGGCGATCGTTAACTTTTTCTCTTCAGGTGCGGTGCTGTTCACTCTAGCCGCGATGGACGGCTCTTTAGCGGTGACATCGTCAATTGGTTTGGCTGTCGCTGTGATGTTTATCTTTAAGTTTGTCGGCGCGAATCTGTTCCGTATTTACCTCAACATTACTGAAGGCAAAGAAGACAAACCAAAATCAGACAAAGAACAAAAACTGGAAGAGGAAGAGGAAGTAGCATAATGAGCGAAGTTAAAGCAAAGAAACCAATGGTTACTGATATTTTCGTTGAAGGTGCTAAGAAAGGCTGGGTTATTGCGACTACCTCTACGGTACCGAATGTTCTGATGGCGTTTGTGATCATCAAGGCATTGCAGATAACGGGTGCGCTGGATTTGATGGGCAGTGTATTTGCTCCAATTATGGCGGTATTTGGTTTACCTGGCGAAGCGGCAGCGGTATTGATCGGTGCGTGGATGTCGATGGGTGGCGCGGTGGGCGTGGTTATCACGCTGTTTGACAAAGGTATTCTGAACGGCAACCATATAGCTATCTTGGCGCCAGCTATCTACTTGATGGGCTCTCAGGTGCAATACATGGGCCGTATTATGGGACCAATTGGTACTGAAGGTCGCTACATCCCGGTGATGATCGCGATTTCGGTATTGAATGCGTTAGGTGCAATGTTCTTGATGAACATTATTTTGTAACGTGACTTTGAACGGTTAGCTGCGAACAGCTTTCAGACGTTACAAAAAAGCACACTTAACTTAAAGTTAGACTTAAAAGTTAGAAACCCCTTACACAACGAGGGCTAGAAGCCATTTATCTAACTTTTACATGTAGATCTAATTTTTCTGTAAGAGTTCAGGTGCTAAATGAAAAAATTAGATCACCAAAAATTGGTGGTCTCTACTATATTTTTATCTAACTTTATATGTACTGGTTCATACTCAGTCTGACAAAATCGTGGTTCGATTTCACCTGTTCACACAATCATACACTAACCACTAAACTCATTTTTGGACAAAAATCATTTAGATTATTTACTTAAATCGAGAGTCATCGGATTAGTTCAGGTATCTAAAACTCCAAGGTCTCACCATCAGCAGGAATAAGGACTTTATCTGACAAACCGTTTTTATCAATTGCTTCTTTAAGAATTGGTCGAGTCACTGCACAGTGGTTTAGTGCCTCCATATGGTTCGCAATCACCTTGTTAGGGGAAAGACGGATAAACTCCATCACTTCATCAATAGACATCAATA
>NZ_JBFRNU010000101.1:0-1966 GCF_041471145.1 Vibrio sp. 10N.261.54.A5
GTTTACTTAAGCTTAAAATTTATTTTTTAAAATTAAATAAAGAAAGCGTTTATATAAAATTAGGCAGGTTTTCTAGTTTAAGGGAAATGCTATCTTCAAAACTATGTGGATATAATCTGGTTGTTAGTCGAAATGGTGCAACTTGTAAATTATACTCTTATATTTTAAAGCTTAATGTTGATTGGATTTCATTATTAGTAAGAGGGGGAGTTGAAAAAAAGGTAGTGCATATGTTAGAAAATATATGCAACGATAATAATATTGATATGTTGGAATTGAAAAAAATAGAGATAGACCTAAAAATTGAACTAGAATTTGCTTTGAAATGTATTGAAAAATATGATGTTAAATATGCTTTCTTAAATGGTGATTTTGAATTTAGAGACCGTTTGTTTGTAATGGCTATGAACTTATCAAAGAGAAAAACTTTCGTTTTCTGTCATGGATATGTACAAGATCCGTTATTCATCTCTATAAACCCATTTATTGTAAGTAAGTACCTGATGTGGGACTGTCACCAAGTGACTTTAATGGAAAAGAATGGTGTTGAAAAAGACAGATTGATTGATTTTGGTTACCCTAAGAGCATTACAGATAATACTAATCATAAGAATTCAATTATTTTTTGCTGTGAACCTATTATAGATAATGATGTACTAAATGAAGATTATATTTCTTTACTCAAGGCTATCACTATTGATTTAGATTCGCCTATATTTGTTAGACTACATCCCAAGGAAACCAAGAGTACTTTATTAATAGCAGAATTAAATAAGATTCCTAATATTAAGATAAGCTCACGAACGCTTAATGAAGATTTTGACCGAGCCAAATTCGTTATAGGTACAAACTCGTCTACTTTAGTAGAAGCTTTATACAATGGAATTAATTCAATTCAAGTTAAAGAGTTTAAAAAATATGACTTCCCTGGAGTTAGCGTCCTAAAAGTTGAAAATATTGTAAATGTATTAACAAGTAAAGATGACTTTTCTTTATATAGAAATAGTATCAATGAACCTTCTATTAGACTAGATTCTAGAATAGATATGTTAATATCTAGTCAATTAAGCGATCCATAATAAAGTTGAATCTAAATTGCTAATTATTTGGACTTAATAAAATATTATAATTGTGGAGGAGAAAATTAATGTCATATTCGGTAGTTATCCCTACTTTCAACTCATCATCAAGAATTGAAGAGAGTATTATTTCTGTTTTAAAACAGAGTGTACCTCCAGTCGATATTTTTGTAGTAGATGATTGCTCTGATGATATCAATGAATTACAAAATGTATGTAAAAAATACGAAATAATTAAAGTAATATCAAAAACAGTAAAGTCGAATGCTGCCCACTCGAGAAACATAGGGTGGCTTGAATCAGAGGCTGATTATGTTTTGTTTTTAGATTCAGATGATCTTTGGACTCCTGTCCATGCTGAAGAATGTTTGAAGGTTTTTGATGAAAACAAAGAAATCATGTGTGTCTTTGGCGCCTTTCATATTAAGATATCACCGAATGCTAAAGGGATTAAAAAGACTATTGGTGCATTTGAAGAGAATAAAAAAGGCTATATTTTTGAAGGCGGCAATGATTTTAGAACAAGTACTGTTGCGGTAAGGCGTAAGCTTTATGATTTTGTACATTTCGATTCATCAGCAAAGAAGCATCAAGATTGGGATCTTTATTTGTCATTAATAAAAAGTGATTCTTTGGTCAAACAGAATAAAGAGCCGACAGTAATTATCAATTGTTATGGAGGATATAGAATGAGCAGCGAGAATAATTTGGATGCTTCTTTTCAATTTTTAAGTAAATGGTGGGATTTCTTAAACTCAAATAGTAAGTCATTCATCATTTTTCTGCTTGTTAAAACAGCAATATTAAGTAATAAATGTGAAGAAATTAAAGAAATAAGATCTCGGTATTATTATTTTCTGATTCATGAGTCATCTATAAAACTGAAG
>NZ_JBFRNU010000102.1:0-202 GCF_041471145.1 Vibrio sp. 10N.261.54.A5
CTTAAAGATGGTGGAGCTATGCGGGATCGAACCGCAGACCTCCTGCGTGCAAGGCAGGCGCTCTCCCAGCTGAGCTATAGCCCCATCTAGGTCGATATTGGTGGGTCTGAGTGGACTTGAACCACCGACCTCCCGCTTATCAGGCGAGCGCTCTAACCAGCTGAGCTACAGACCCAATATCGTCTCTTAACTTTTCTAAACC
>NZ_JBFRNU010000103.1:0-372 GCF_041471145.1 Vibrio sp. 10N.261.54.A5
GGTTTAGAAAAGTTAAGAGTAACCTATGTCCCGTTCGTCTAGAGGCCTAGGACACCGCCCTTTCACGGCGGTAACAGGGGTTCGACTCCCCTACGGGATACCATCTTTAAGCACATTTATTTAAGTGTTTTTAAAAATGGTTCAATTTATTGAATCAAGCTCTTTAACAATTTGGAAAGCTGACTGATTGATTACTTACGAGTAATTCAATCAAATTTAAAAGTTCTCAATGTTTATCTGCTCTTAGTTAATAAGAACGGTATAAACACAACAAACACATTCAAGTGTCTTGGCTTTTTGTCTTCACTTTTTAAAAGTGGAAATAAAGAGTGATTCAAACTTAGTTTGAATCGAAATTGAGTCCGGCAAACA
>NZ_JBFRNU010000104.1:0-4664 GCF_041471145.1 Vibrio sp. 10N.261.54.A5
CAAGTAAACGCATCTTCATCTGAATGGTTTTTTGCTGGCTCGCAAGCTTTTTGAAGTCAGTGTTATTAAGGCTATTCATGACTAAATTTCACAATAATTCATCAATCTTAATTAGATCACATTTTTACTTTAATTGGTATAAATCATAGTGTTTCGCACGTCAGTCGAATAACTTACACAAAAGATTTTCCCGCAGCCCACAGCTCTTAGCTCAGGTTTTTCCCAAAACCAACTCATGATTAGGACTACATCATTTCTGATTCCAGCTGTGAGGTGACTCGAGCATGATTTCAAACGTATATAGCTTTAAGTTTAGCATTCAGATACTCGAGCCATACGCGCTGTAGATGTTTCCTTTATTAAGCGAGCGGCTCTCAGTATTAGTTAACAGCCTTTCGGCTACGAAATCTGACTTCTGCTCTATCTGTGAATCTATAGGATACGTGTAATTAGGGCTCTATCATGGAGGCTTCTGCTAAGAGCGCTATAGCCCTTAATGAGTCGACTTAATAGCTCTTGTTATACATTCAGCTTAAACCACTCTCGATAGCATCAAGCGCTTTGTTCGAAGCATTTCAAAGGATGGAAGCGGAGTAGATTCAGCTTGAAAGGTGAGAGTTGTTAGGTTGCGCTCCAAAGTTGTGCTTAAGGGATATATAAGATAAGAAATAAAGCATCCCTCGTATCCGTGCCTACACGTGCAGTGAGGTTCATCCCCCAACTGATTGCGATGTTCTCTGGTTCTAGAGGATGGTATTTTAGGATGTTTACCGGTCTGTCTTCGATTCTGATGTGCTTGTTGACTCGATATGAATTAGTTGTTTGACCACTTAGCTCTGAACATATTGATTTCTTGTTGGTTAGTTCAAGTTATGTTTTGGTTATTGCGACTAAGATGAGCTAGAAGGTCACTACTGTTTGCTTAGTAAGAATAGAAAATCCCCGAAACCATCGGCGGATAGTTTTGTGATTATTTTAAGAGCTGGATAAAGCCTTAAACCTAATGGGTCGAATTATGAAATTGAGTTTTAACTTTGAAGATGCGAGCCAGATCTTTGTGGGATCTTTTGCCTTGGCCGTGCCGATTTCTTTTTCTGAAGAGGCTTGGAAGTTAGGGGAGACTTTACCTACCGCTAATCTATTGCTGCTATTTTTACTGTCTGCGGTGTTCTTAGGCTTCTATACGTATGAGAGTGTCTTTCAAAAAGATGTTGTTGCTCGGTTGCCGGTGTTTATTTTCAGAATAGTTATTGCTTATGTTATGACGGCATTGGTCGTTGCTTTGGTACTGACTTGTCTGGACAAATTACCTCTATTGAGTGACCCAGTTGTATCGATCAAAAGAGTGATCGTTATTTCAATGCCTGCCTCTATGGGCGCTATTGTAGTGGATAGTTTTGATAAAGAGTAATCTGTGTATCAATTTGGATTGAAGTGTCTTACAGAGCTTTTCAGCGCTTACTTGATTCGTTATTTAGCTTTCTTACCTCCAAACTTAGTATTGATTTTTTCAACCGATCTCCTAGTCAATAAAATGAGTAGCAACGTACTGTGACTGACTCTTACGTGAATGTGTCGTTTGTTGTTGGGAGATTTTGAAGAGCATTAAGTAGCGAAGATTTGTAGCTTTGGAAGGATATAAAAACGGTTGGTTTCTGAATTGAATATGGTATTTGAAAGGTGAGGGTAGTTGTATTAATAAGTTAGGATCTTTAGATGCAAAAAAGCCGCATCAATGATGCGGCTTCTTTTAATTGGCTCCCCTTGCAAGACTTGAACTTGCGACATACGGATTAACAGTCCGCCGTTCTACCAACTGAACTAAAGGGGAATTGATTGTTTAGTCTCTAATCAAGAGAATGGTGCCGACTACCGGAATCGAACTGGTGACCTACTGATTACAAGTCAGTTGCTCTACCTACTGAGCTAAGTCGGCATCATGAATCAAAAAGCTTATGCTTGATGATTAACTTGGCTCCCCTTGCAAGACTTGAACTTGCGACATACGGATTAACAGTCCGCCGTTCTACCAACTGAACTAAAGGGGAATTATTCTTAAAGCTTTAAAGAAATGGTGCCGACTACCGGAGTCGAACTGGTGACCTACTGATTACAAGTCAGTTGCTCTACCTACTGAGCTAAGTCGGCACATAATATTCTTTGTGCTTTACTGTTGTTGTCTAAGACACCAACAAATAAATTGTGGTGCCCGGAGGCGGAATCGAACCACCGACACGAGGATTTTCAATCCTCTGCTCTACCGACTGAGCTATCCGGGCGACGAGGTGTATTAAACGTGTTTTCGCGTTCTGGGTCAACATTAAATTGCAAAAAAAGTATCGTTTGATGTTTTTCTATACTTAGTGGGTTGTTTTTGCTCATTTGGGGTGAAAAACCTAGGTCTAGCATGCCCTAAAAGATAGTAAAACTACGGTTAACTACACTGAATGGGCGCCGAAATAAAAAAAGCACGTATGAAAACGTGCTTTTTTATTTGAAAATTTTCTAGGGAGTTTAGTGTTTTACTTCAAACCTATTAACCCAAGCTTCTAATTCGTTGGAAAGAGAGGCAAGAGTTTGGGTGCTGTTATGACTTTCTGTTACGACATTGCTCAGTTGGTTACCGCTCTCTTCGATCATATTGATACGCTTCGATATATCATCGCTCACCTGAGTCTGCTCAGCGGCCGCTGTTGCGATTTGATGACTCATTGATGAAATGGACTCTAATGCGACAACAATCTGTTGTAGTGCTTCAGAGGCGTTTTGAGACTCTGTTACGGTGCTTTCACTGGTCGCGGCACACACTTCCATGGTTTGAATTGCGTTGCGAGATCCCTCTTGAAGGTTATTAATCATTAATTGGATTTCTTTTGTGCTCGATTGTGTTCTGCCTGCAAGGTTACGAACCTCATCTGCTACAACAGCAAATCCACGACCTTGTTCGCCAGCTCGAGCTGCTTCAATGGCTGCATTTAGTGCCAATAGGTTAGTTTGCTCCGCTATATCACCAATCACATCCAATACTTTTGCAATGTTGTTTACATCGTTATCTAGGTTAGCGACAGCTTCGCTTGCTGTGCCTAGTTGGCCTGCTAAGCCTTGAATGTTATCTACTGTGTTGTGAATGAGTTGTTGGGTATGCTGGCTCTGTTTGTCGGCCTCGTCGGTGTTGCGCGCGGTATCGCTAGCTGAAGCAGCTACGTTATTGGCTGAAGAGGCCATCTCGGTCATTGCTGTCGCGATCATCTCTGTTGATTGCTGTTGGGTGTCTGTCAGTTGACCAATTGACCCAGCGCGATCTTCTACGCGCTGCAGTTCGCCTCTTAATGCCAGCATTGAAGCGTCAAGGTTTGATACTAGCTCAGCCAATGACTTACTCATTTGTTGTACGGCGTGATAGATACTGCCGTCAATTGCCTGAGTTTCGAAAGAGGTTTGAATTCGACCTTGTGCTACGGCTTGTACTGCTTCTCGTACGTCTTTAGGTTCGCCGCCAAGAAGCGCTAGCATGCGTTTAATGGATACAATTAGGCTCGCCAGAATAAGACCAGCAATCACGACACAAAGGAATAGCTGCCATTGAGCAGTAGACCAAAAACGAGCGTTAACTTCATTGAACCCGATACCAGTGCCGACAACCCAACCCCAATGTGGCGTTTTCTCTGCAATAGACAGTTTTTCTTCAATCGTTCCATCTGGCAGTTTTTGTGTCCAGGTGTACTCAATGATCTCGCCAGTACGATTACCAAGTACTCTTTGGATTAGCTGCCCAACACTATTGCCGTCGCCATCTTTAAAGTCGTTAAAACTGGTTCCGTGCAGTTGAGGATCTAATGGTGTCGCGATAAACGTCATGTTCTCATCGGCTACGTAAACATATTCATTATCTTTATAGATGTTGTTGCGTAGAAGGCGAGTAGCTAGTTGCTTGGCTTGCTCTTCTTCTAGTGTGCCATCAATCGCCATTTTTTCGACTTCACTAAGAATGCTGTATGCGCTCTTAAACAGCTCTGTTACGCGAGCTTTGTTGTCCATGTTGCTAGCAACTCTTAAGGTCCATAAGCCTGTAGCCGTCAGTGCTAGCAGGGCGATCAAGATGATGCCCGATAATAAGTAAGCTTGCGTTTTTAGTTTCATATTTCCCCGCGCAGCGATTCAATAATTAGTATTAGGTATAATTCATCGAATCTTAATCTAAGTGGTGTAAGGCAGATATTAGAAAGACATCAAAGTATGATAGGGATTAAATTTTCGAAGAAAAAAAAGTAACAGGACTTGGTTCTATTTGTTTTAATGTGAATATTAGCGGGTCATGAACTTTATAAGGCGTTGGTTCTGTTGTAGTGGATATGCTTTATAGAACTTAGAATCAACTGCTGTAGTAAGAGTACTAAAAGGAGATAACTCAATTTATCGAGACTGATTAAGAGTTAGTGAGGAGCTGATGTGTATATTGAATAGAGTTTGTTTTTGTTCAAACGAAAAAAAGCCAAGTCTTTCGACTTGGCTTTCTTGAATGTGGCTCCCCTTGCAAGACTTGAACTTGCGACATACGGATTAACAGTCCGCCGTTCTACCAACTGAACTAAAGGGGAATTATTTGTGTCAACATCAGGTCTATAAAGACCATTATTTGTTAAGCACCAAATAATGGTGCCTCG
>NZ_JBFRNU010000105.1:0-584 GCF_041471145.1 Vibrio sp. 10N.261.54.A5
CATATCATTAACAACGCCGTTTATATCACATATGCATATTTGGCTAACTTAAAGTCCAATCAATCAATAAGTTTTATGAATGTTACTTTAGAGAACAAGAGAAGGTAAATAAGTTAGCTGTCAGGTGGATTTTTTGTTTATTGTACAGTCTGACTCAATTGTCCAAATATAATTGTCATTTTTAAATTCTATGGTTAAAGGTAGTTGATTTTTATGCATAATTATTTTGGTTTTTCCAAGGTTTGATTTTTGTTGAAATGTAGAATTGTTGTTGGTGTGTACAGTAAATGAGGATGATATTTTGTTACTTAATAAAAGAATGACACTTTTATTACTTAAATTGCATTGAAGTGAACTAGAAGGGGAAGCGTAGCTTGGTTCGCTGGATAAAAATAAAACGGCGATCAACGCCGTTTTATATAGATTATTAATATTCATATTAGTTTTGGTAAATAAGACCAACGTTTCCGTTTGCGCCATTACCTAATACAGCAGCGTTATCATATGATGTTTGCTCTATCATAAATTGGTTCATGTTACTGTTAGTTAAACTAACTGTTGCGTTCAGGGCGGGATCGCACTTT
>NZ_JBFRNU010000106.1:0-7566 GCF_041471145.1 Vibrio sp. 10N.261.54.A5
GTCTATTGGTCTATTGGTCGCTTTGTCGAGTTGCTATGAGTAACAAAGTGTTGCGACTTTGTTGAATTTTTGGTCTATTGACCAACTGTGCTCATATTTAGGAACGAAGATGAATAGAAATGTTTGGCTGCTTTCACTGTGTCAGGCCTTGTTGATGACGGGTAACATATTACTGATCTCTGTGATTGGTTTGATCGGTAAGCAGATTGCACCCAGTGTCAGCATGATCACCTTGCCGGTTGCACTGCAGTTTTTGGGTTTAATGGCAGCCACTATTCCAGCATCTTTAATTTCAGGCAAGTTAGGGAGAAAGCGAGGATTTAGCATTGGTAATGTGGTTGGCATTACAGGAGCTAGTCTTGCCACCTACGCACTGTCTCAACAACATTTCTATTTGTTTTGTTTCGCTACGTTCTTACTTGGGATAGGCATAGGTTTTGGCACGCTTTATCGTTTTGCTGCAATCGAGGTGTGTGATGAAAATGCCCGTCACCGAGCGATCTCTATCTCGATGGCTGGTGGCGTTTTAGCCGCGGTATTAGGACCAAATTTGGCGATTATGTCGCAACAGTGGTCGCAAGATGGCTTGTACATTGGTGCTTTTGCTTCTTTGATTGGATTGAACATTCTTGCGTTACTCATCTTACAAACAATTCAGTTTCCAAAAGTCTCTTTTAATAGTCAGGCACCTAAATCCGATCCTCTCAGTGTGATAGTAAAAGCGCCTAACTTTATTGGCGCAGTGTTTGCTGCCATGGTCGCTTATGCGGTGATGAATATCCTGATGACAGCAACGCCATTGGCAATGATTGGTTGTGGCTTTGACTTTACCAAAGCAGCGGGCGTCATTGAGTGGCACGTATTGGGGATGTTTGTTCCTGCATTCTTTACTGGTTCACTTATCGAGAAGTTTGGCTCAAGAATGATGATCTTGGCAGGCGGGGTTCTGTTCGTCGTCTGTATCGCGATTAACATTCATGGCGAATCTATCTGGCACTTCAGAGCGGCTCTAGTTGTGCTTGGTGTCGGTTGGAACTTTATGTTTATCGCGGCAACAGGTTTGTTTAGTCAGTCCTACCAATCGCAGAATAAAGCTAAGGCACAAGCGTTTAATGAATTTATTGTCTTTGGCTGTGTGACGATTACCGCCATGCTCTCTGGCTGGCTAGAATCGACAGCAGGGTGGCAGAACCTCAATATCTACGTATTACCATTCGTGTTAGCTGTTATCTTGCTGTTCGCATTCAGTGCTCGTAAATCGCGTATTCAAAAGCAGCCTGTGTAATGGATCATCTAATGGTGGTTCAGTAACTTCGTTACTGTGATTAAAACCCTAGTATCTCAAACTGCGACCAATAAAAAGCCCTACCAAATCGGTAGGGCCTTTGCTTACGGCTTAAATAATAACGTTTTCTTAAAACTGCTGTCGTGGCTTATATCCTGTGACAACAGTACTTAAGCTTGTGTTGTAAATACGCATGACAGAGCCAGCGATGATTTACAGGTCGACCAAAATTGTCTTAGTGGTAATCCCACCTTGGTCATCGATTATCTTCAGTGTCACCTCGTGCTTTCCGTATGAAGGGAAGATTGACGTGAATGTGCGACCTCGTTTCACCTTTCCGTTTGGAAGTGTCCACTCGGTATCAACAATACGACCATCGCTGTCTGAACTTGTAGACCACATGGTTACCCAGCGGCCCAAGTGAATGTACTTCGCGCTCGCTTCTGGAAGGGCGTTTGGAGATTCAACACTCACTACGGAGCTAAATGAAGCGGTAGCGCCTTTGTCGTCGACAACAGTCAAGTTCACCGTGTATTCGCCCGCTTGCTCGTAAGACCAAGTTGGTGCCACTTCGTTACTTGTTGTGCCGTTCCCAAAGTCCCATAGGTAACGGGCGATCTCACCGTCTTGGTCTGAGCTGAAGTTGTTTGCAGAAACAGTCAGACCAGTCACATTAAGCTCGAAGTTCGCAGTAGGAACGATGTTGTGTTGGTTTACTTTAGATAAGCGAACCACACCGTATTCGTTGTTATCACTCTGATTCACAATATCGACCGCTAAACCAAACTCCGTCAGGATGCGTCCTGAATCTAGTGCTTGAGGCGATGTGTAATCTTGGTCATCCGAGAAGCTAGCATTGCCAACCAAACTGGTATCTTCGAGTACATCGTTGTCGCTGTTTACAAGACGCATTGGAGTATGATCTTTGAGTGAAAACGCTGCGTCTCGAACTTGGTAGCGTGTTTGAGCCGCTTCACCAGAGTTTGCCCACACCATGGCATTTTGGTCTGCATCGACCACGCCTAACCAACCTTCACCAGGGTGTTTACCTACCCAGTTGTCGGTTAGTGATTCGTCGACGTACCAAATGATCAAGCCAGGGTCGAATGAGATCAGTTGTCCCATGCGTTTGATGTTCGCTAGGCCTTCATCAACATCCATGTGGCTGCGCCATTGCAATAGATAGTAGTGCTGCGCTTGATGGAATCCATTACTCAGCTTGTAACCATTAAGGGCGAAGGTGGAGTTGCTTTCACCATCGTCTATTGAGGTCACTTCACCATCGACAACAACAGCAAGGTTATCTAAATAGAAGCCTTCCATTGCTAAGCCGCCATCGGTGATGTATTCAAAAGACAGTTCCACTTCTTGGCCTGCCCATTGTGAAACGTCGAACTCAGCGTCGACCCATCCGCCAGATTCGCCGCCAATAGCAGGAACGAGGTCCGTGTTGTATGGATCGTCCATTGAGGTAATGTTTCCTGCAATGGCTTGTCCGTTGATTAGCACGCGCGCAAAGTCGTAGTCTTTTTCAATCTCATACCAAGTTTTGAAAGACAGCAGTGCAGAATCACCCGCTGGGATCATCAACTTGCGAGTCATACTGTTTTTCAGATCATCGCCTTTTTGAGAGTGGAATGAATACTCGCCCTCAAAGGGTTTCAGACCTTCAATCTGCTTTTCAGGAAGATCCACTTTGATCATGTTAGGACGACTGTTATCCGTTGTTTGGAACAGCGTATACACTTGTGGGTTGTCTTCTAGGTCATCAATCGAGAGCTGATCATCGTTAACCCAACGTCCGCCAATCGATTTCTGTAGGAAGTGTTTTGCCCAAGAGCTGAATGCCGTTGGTTGTGTACCACCAATTTGACCAGCCCAACTGCCCGAAGACATGATTGACCAGTAAGAAACCGGTTCGCCTCTGCCTGTGTATTGCGTGTCATACTCGTCTGGTAAGCCTAAATCATGGCCATATTCGTGGGCACAAACACCTGCAGCCGCATCAATCGGTTGAATGGTGTAATCGAACGCCGCGTATTGGCCACCAAATCGATCTGGAAGCGAGCTAGAAGTACCTTCCAGTACATGAGTGCGACCAAGGTTGAATCGGTGAGACCAAATCGCATCAGGGCCTAACACGCCACCACCGGCTTCTTCGCCTACCGATGCATGAAACACCATCAGGTGGTCAATCACACCATCGGGTTCGCGGAAATTTCCGTCACCGTCGTAATCGTAACGATCTTCGATGTCGTAATCGGCAAGGTTGATACTCGGATCTTGAGCTAGTTGATTCAGCGCTTCACGAACCAGTTCTTGGGCGTTTAGGTCGTTGTCGGTGGTAGGGGAGTTGCCACCATAGAATGACGCAGGCTTGGAGGCGCGATACCAACCTGCCGCTTGACCTGCAACGCTGTAGCTGTCACCTGACTCGCTTTGGTAATATTGGCGCATCGAGATTAGGTTCTCGCCATTTGGCCCTGTGTAGCCAGAATTTGAGAACAACAGCTCTTGATAATGCTCTGGATTGTAGCTCTCGTAGAGCATCTGCGTGTGCTCTTCGGTCAACTTGTTGTCATCCCAGTTCAAATCAGGGAAATCGACCAATAGAGCGAGTACTTTATCGGTGCGCTTGGTGCCGACTTCTAAAGCAAAGACACTCGCTTTTTTAACGCCAGACCCTTTTTCTATGGCTTTGAGTATTTTTGCGCGTTGCTCAAGTGCTTTTTTTCCGAATTGAGCATCGCCTTTGAAACCGGAATTGATTTTATTTTTCAAGTAACGGTCAAGCGCATCCTGCTTTGCCACATCGGTTGCATCTTGGTCGACTAAGCCTTGTCTAACTAGCATTTCAATGAGTTTGTCTTCATTAACTACGCCTAAATCAATAGGTGTTTTTGCATAACCACTGGCGCTAAATAGAGTAAGCATTGCTGAAGCCAACAATGTTCTTCTCATCATTTTCATTATATTTCCTTTTTATATTTCCATGTCGATATCAGTATCAACTTGCCTTATTCGGATCTGTTGTCCGAGTTTGGCCTAATACACTCTTGTGGTGTCTTATTTAACTGACGTGTGTTTGTTGTATTTTTTTTATCTTCTATCTCTTTTGTATTGGTTGTCTCTTTTCTATTTTTTGACTCAAACGGAGTGCTCTTCACTTTTTTAGCGTTGAGATAGATACGCAAAGCTTCTTGATTTTCCTCATAGGTTAAGCCTGAACAGATAACACCTTGTTTTATCAATGACTTCAGCAATATTTCGTCGTTCTCAATAGTGGAAGCCTGTGACAGTGAGGAAAAAATTAGAACCATTAAAGCCATTGTTTTGTGTGACATTATTATATCAAGCAATCAGTTTTGATTATGTAACAAAATATATTTATAAAATTTACCAATCAAATGGATAATTATTACAATTAATTATTCGTTCCGGTTTCAACATTTAGAGTTAATATAAAATAAGGAGTGTTATTTATTCTATTGTCAGTTATTTAATGGGTTTTGTTGAATGAATAGTTGATAGTTTGGATGTTTAATAACATTGATTAGGTCGTGGTTATTATTCTGGAGGGCGCTTTATACAAGGCGTTGGGTTCTAACTAATAAGATGATTTTTTATTATCGGTGTTTTAAAATACGCATGTAATAACTGAGTCATTAGTAAATACCCATGCTCAAATTATTTTTACTCAAAATATCAATAATTAGGGTATTGAGAGTAACTTTCAGTGTTTAAATGACGTGAAATTTAACAATAGCAGAGCTGGTCGGGTTGTCACCGCCTGCTTGCTTAAAGCGAGTGAAACGGCTGAGAGAAGAGGGCGTGATTGTCGGTGGTGTGTCCATCATTAATCCAGAACTGACCGGCAGTAAGATGACTTTGGTTGTGTCCGTGGAAATGGAGCGTGATCGAGGGGATATTTACCAAATCTTTCGCCATTCTATTTCAAAGGCAGAAGAGGTCACGCAGTGCTATCAGATATCAGGCAGCTTTGATTTCATGCTGATTGTGACGGTCAAAGACATTCAAGCCTACGAAGACTTTGTGGAGCGAGTACTACGCAAAGATCTGAATATTCGTAAATTCCATACCTCTGTCTCAATGAGAACCGTGAAATTTACCACTGCCGTAAACTTAGATGAGTCGTGACTGTTGGCATGAGAAGATAGTGAAGTTATTAGCTTTGTGAGGTACTTAGCTAATATTTGTATAAATAGCAGGCATTTACACAAAATGTGACGTTCACATTTTGTCATAACTTTAATAATTGTATATATTCCTCGCCTAAAATAATAATTAACCTAAGTTAATATAATGACTGTCAGCTCATCTACTCAATCTCGTGAAACGCTTCTCAGCGAAAACGAACAACTTGTCTCTACCACTGATTTAAAAGGCGTGATTACGTACAGTAATGATGCTTTTTGTCGCATAGCGGAATACAGCCAACAAGAATTGCTAGGGCAACACCACAATATCGTAAGGCATAACGATATGCCGAAAGCCGCTTTTGCTGATATGTGGGTTAACCTAAAGCAAGGTAAAGCTTGGCGTGGCATCGTAAAAAACAAAACCAAATCTGGTGGGTTTTACTGGGTCGATGCTTATGTAACTCCAATTTACGACAATGGTAAGGTGAGTGGCTACCAATCTGTTCGTGTTAAGCCAAAGAATGAATGGATACAAGTTGCAGATAAGGCTTACCAAGGCCTCTTGAAGGCTGAAAAGTCGGGTCGCCAATGGTCATTAAAGATCAGTGACAGTGTTCGTTACGCAGTTTTGTTAGGCTCTTTGGCTGCACCTCTGGTTTCAAACCTAGTCGAAGTAGGGCAAGTATCACAATGGTTGTTGAGCCTACTTCCTGTTTCAGCATTAGCACTGCTTTTCCGACAAGAGCTCATTGATACTCCATTGCAGTTAAAAAAGCTGCAATCTAAATTCGATAGTGTCAGTCGCCTTGTCTATTCAGGTAATAGTCAGTTCTCTGTTGCCGATTTTCACTTAAAACTATTGTCTGCAAGAATCCACACCGTATTAGGTCGCATGACAGACTCAGCCAAGCCGTTACAAGATTTGGCTGACAACCTAAATGCGACGTCATTTGAAGTATCAGAAGCCTTAGATCAACAAACAAAAGACATTCTTCAAGTGCGAGAGGCGACTGAAGAGGTTGAAGTCACCGCGAATGAGGTCTCTTCTCGTACAGAAGAAGCGCACCAAATTGTTGATGTGACTTTGCAAACCTGTGCTGGTGCTAAAGAGAGCATTAATCAAACCCATCGAAATTTAGAAAGCTTAGCTTCTCAGGCTGAAAAGGCGACTCAAACAACTTACCAATTGAGCGATCAAGCGCAGAGCGTAAGCAAGATAATGGAAGAGATTGGTGGAATCGCCGAACAAACCAACTTGTTGGCACTAAACGCGGCAATTGAAGCGGCGAGAGCGGGCGAGCAAGGACGAGGCTTTGCCGTTGTTGCCGACGAAGTACGTGCACTATCGGGTCGCACGTCAAAGGCGACGGTTCAGATAAAAGAGAGTATCGACACCATGCTCGCGACGATTGAAGGCTGGCAAAAGGATATTCTGGCGAACCGAGAGCAAACGGACGCGTGTGGCGATGTTGCGAAAGTGAGTGCAGAGCGCTTGTCTGAAGTCGAAAACCTAATGCAATCCATGAATGAACTCATGCAGTCTGTTGAAAGTTCTGCTCATAAGCAACGTGAGCTATCGAGTGATGTAAATCTGCATATGCAGTCTATCGCCTCGACCGCAGAACAAAACTTAGTGGCAACGCATTCTGTGAAAGACCACTCCACAGAGCTAAAAGAGCAAGTGAATGAGTTCTACCAACTGGCAAAGCGTTTCGAAGAAAAATAGCCGTTAGATTTAATCCGAATGAGAGAAAAGACAAAAAAAGCCCCGCATTTTCATGCGGGGCTTTCTGTATGCATCAACCCATTGAAGGGCGAGACAATGTATTCAAGATTAAGCTAGAAGCTCTTTCGCTGTGTTTACTACGTTTTCAGTAGTGAAACCGAACATCTTGAATAGCTCACCTGCAGGTGCAGATTCGCCAAACGTTGTCATACCGATGATCTTGCCACCGAAACCAACGTACTTGTACCAGAAGTCAGCGATGCCAGCTTCTACAGCGATACGTGCCGTTACGTCAGATGGAAGTACAGACTCACGGTACTGCGCGTCTTGTTTGTCGAACGCATCAGTAGCAGGCATAGAAACTACGCGTACTTTCTTACCTTCAGCGGTTAACT
>NZ_JBFRNU010000107.1:0-1849 GCF_041471145.1 Vibrio sp. 10N.261.54.A5
CGATTACTGAAAAGTAAAAACACCATCTCTCAGCGACCTAAGCCGTGAGAACGAGGTGTACTTTAACGGAAGGAAAAAATTCGTCAACAATAAATTTTATCTTTTAATTCAAGTGATTAATTATCGAACTCAAAAGAATAAATTTAGTGCAGCTTGTACGGTTCTTATACTTGGATTTCTAATTTAAACGGACAAATCACTGACAACCATTGATTCAAATACCAATTGAATGCGGTGATTTTATTGTTTTAAACCAAGCAAATGGCGTTTTCATGTGCTTTTCACATTCAACGATTAGAGTTTGAAGTAACTCTTATTAAGAAGTAAACATGTGAAACCACTAAAACGATATCAATATGAGCGCTATGCCGTTCTTTGTAACCTCGCCTACCCTAGAGTTTTTAAGCAGACTCGCTATGGTTTTGACCCTAATGGACAACGCATCATCAAGAACCAGTTTGGTAAAACCATGATTAGAGTGTTGTGGAGTAGCGACAAAGATGAAGTGGTTGTGGTAATCAAAGGATCGCACAGTATCTCAGATTGGCTACTAACCTTTGCTCTATGGACCAGAAGCTGTAAGAGAATTGGGCTCAATTATCGTGTGCATGCGGGTTTCTACCATCTAATGTTTCAAGAGAGCCAGCCAAGTCGTAATGAAGATAAGCTTGGCTTAACCGTTATTGAGCGCTTGGAAGCCACGCTCACACCTCTCATCGAACAAGGAAAAAGAGTGTCTATTACTGGCCACTCTTCCGGAGGCGCTATCGGTTGTGTCTTCGCTGATTACTTTGATCAAAAGTACCCAGGCTGTATTAAACGAATAGTGACTTTTGGCCAACCCGCCATTGGTGATTGGAGCTTTCGAAAGCACTATCGCATGAGTAAGAAGACCTACCGAATTTGCTGTGACATCGACATCGTGACCTTCATGCCACCGGTTCCTTTGCTCTATTGGCATGTAGGTAAAGTGCTTTGGCTTTATAACGGACGAATCTATGAGAACACTCCTACATTAATCCGCCTTGGTCGCTCTATCTTTAGTTGGCTGATAAGACCTTTCTCTTACCACTTGATGAGCAAGTATATCCGTAACAAAGATTTCTTTGATAAGCATTGAAATGGGTACGTAGGAAGCTTTTAGCGGGGCCAGAAACGAAAAAACCAGTCACTAGGACTGGTTTTTTCTGAATTATGGAGGCGCCTCCCGGAGTCGAACCGAGGTCCACGGATTTGCAATCCGCTGCATAGCCACTCTGCCAAGGCGCCTTCAATAGTGTTTTAAGAGAACAACTCTTTTGATCAATACCAAGCGAGGTAATAATCAAATAGATGGTGCCCCGGGCCGGACTTGAACCGGCACAACGCGAACGTCGAGGGATTTTAAATCCCTTGTGTCTACCAATTCCACCACCAGGGCACGCAATTCTTTATTGCGATGCCGATTACTGAAAAGTAAAACACCATCTTAATGTCGAAATGAATCAACACTACAAAATTTGGAGCGATACATCGGGTTCGAACCGATGACCTCAACCTTGGCAAGGTTGCGCTCTACCAACTGAGCTAGTATCGCATTTTCATTCTTATTATCTCTTAACTTATCAAACTAAGAGAAAGAATGGAGGCGCCTCCCGGAGTCGAACCGAGGTCCACGGATTTGCAATCCGCTGCATAGCCACTCTGCCAAGGCGCCTTTAATAGTGATTTAAGAGAACAACTCTTTGTTCATCACTCTACTCAAAATGTAGAAGCTAGATAGATGGTGCCCCGGGCCGGACTTGAACCGGCACAGCGCGAACGCCGAGGGATTTTAAATCCCTTGTGTCTACCAATTCCACCACCAGGG
>NZ_JBFRNU010000108.1:0-447 GCF_041471145.1 Vibrio sp. 10N.261.54.A5
GCGCCACTATTTAGGGCTTCTTTCTTATAAGAACAGAAATCCTTGTATTGAGTTGTTGTTGTTTACAACGAATTGATACTAAAACCGTGCGCTCTTAGCTCAGCTGGATAGAGTACCTGGCTACGAACCAGGCGGTCGGAGGTTCGAATCCTCCAGAGCGCGCCACTATTTAGGGTTTCTTTTATGAACCCCTGATATTGGGAATACCGATATCGAAAACTGCGCGTCCTTAGCTCAGCTGGATAGAGTACCTGGCTACGAACCAGGCGGTCGGAGGTTCGAATCCTCCAGGACGCGCCACTCTTTAGGGTTTCCTTGTGAACTCCTGATATTGGAAATACTGATATCGAAAACCGTGCGTCCTTAGCTCAGCTGGATAGAGTACCTGGCTACGAACCAGGCGGTCGGAGGTTCGAATCCTCCAGGACGCGCCACTATTTAGGGCTT
>NZ_JBFRNU010000109.1:0-246 GCF_041471145.1 Vibrio sp. 10N.261.54.A5
TCAAAACTAATATTTACCGCTCTTTCGAAAAAGAACAGAAACATGTAATTCTAAAGCTATTACCATTCCAACAGAATGGTAATGAATTGACTGTGCCAAAATTAAGTAAACTTAATTTTGTATTGGTCACTCAGTTCATTGAAATCAAGTTTGTTACCGAAGTAACGGTTACTACCTAAGTAATAACGTTTTGATATTCATCAACGAGTGCCCACACAGATTGATAGGTTTAAATTGTTAAAGAGC
>NZ_JBFRNU010000110.1:0-426 GCF_041471145.1 Vibrio sp. 10N.261.54.A5
ATGCGGTATTAGCCATCGTTTCCAATGGTTATCCCCCACATCAAGGCAATTTCCTAGGCATTACTCACCCGTCCGCCGCTCGACGCCGTATCGTTCCCCGAAGGTTCAGATAACTCGTTTCCGCTCGACTTGCATGTGTTAGGCCTGCCGCCAGCGTTCAATCTGAGCCATGATCAAACTCTTCAATTTAAGATTTTGATTACCTAAATTAATAGGTGTGACTCAACGAATACTGACTTCAAAACTACAAAAAGTAATTCTAAAGCTATTACCATTCCAACAGAATGATAATGAATTGACTGTGCCGATAATAAATTATCGATTGGTCACTCAGTTCATTGAAATCAATGTGATTCCTAAGAATCAATTTTTGATATTCATCAACGAGTGCCCACACAGATTGATAGGTTTAAATTGTTAAAGAGC
>NZ_JBFRNU010000111.1:0-270 GCF_041471145.1 Vibrio sp. 10N.261.54.A5
TGTGACTCAACGAATACTGACTTCAAAACTAATATTTACCGAAGTAAACATGTAATTTTAAAGCTATTACCCCTCTCTTCTTAAATAAATAGGAACAGAATGGTAATGAATTGACTGTGCCGAATAACTACAAGTAGTTAAACGTATTGGTCACTCAGTTCATTGAAATCAATTTTGATTCCGAAGAATCTGTTTTATCTAACGATAAAACGTTTTGATATTCATCAACGAGTGCCCACACAGATTGATAGGTTTAAATTGTTAAAGAGC
>NZ_JBFRNU010000112.1:0-475 GCF_041471145.1 Vibrio sp. 10N.261.54.A5
TTTATCTAATGAAAGATAAACATTGAGAACTTTTAAATTTGATTGAATTACTCGTAAGTAATCAATCAGTCAGCTTTCCAAATTGTTAAAGAGCAATGAGACTTCTTGTGAAGTTCATTTTCTAAAGACTCTCACAGTCGAAAAATCCAACCAGCGACATAAGAAGTGGTTTGGAGATTTAACTTCCAAGAATATTTAGAGAATGGTGGGCGATACCGGGCTCGAACCAGTGACCCCCTGCTTGTAAGGCAGGTGCTCTCCCAACTGAGCTAATCGCCCACTAAAAGTTTTAATTCTTTCGTGGAGAAAGAATGGTGGGTCGTGCAGGATTCGAACCTGCGACCAATTGATTAAAAGTCAACTGCTCTACCAACTGAGCTAACGACCCAATGGTATCCCGTAGGGGAGTCGAACCCCTGTTACCGCCGTGAAAGGGCGGTGTCCTAGGCCTCTAGACGAACGGGACACTGCAATT
>NZ_JBFRNU010000113.1:0-373 GCF_041471145.1 Vibrio sp. 10N.261.54.A5
TCTGCAAACATCGATGTGAGTGTAACTGCCGTTGATGATGCGCCAGTGTCTGGTGACCTAGCGTACTCAATCGATGAAGACGGTTCTATCCGTTTAAGCCAAGAGCAATTGCTATCACAAGCATCTGACGTAGAGGGCGATGACCTTACTGCTAGCGGCCTAACGGTTGGTGGAGATGCGACGGTTGTAGCTAATGATGACGGCAGCTTCACCATCACGCCAGATGAGAACTTCAATGGTGACATCGATATCAGCTTCGATATCTCTGATGGCACCAATACGGTTCAAGCTTCTGCAGACCTAACCGTTAACCCAGTAAATGATTTGCCAGTACCTCAAGATCAACAGTTCAGTGTTGAAGAAGATGGAACGC
>NZ_JBFRNU010000114.1:0-6362 GCF_041471145.1 Vibrio sp. 10N.261.54.A5
TCGTATCTCGTATCTCGTAGAAGCATAAGAAAGCCCCAACACGAATGTCGAGGCTAAAGTATCTTTATTTATGTTCTAGTTGAGTATCCGCTGCGTGCTACTCTTCGTTGTTTTCAGCAAACTTAGATGGTGACATGCCAAAGTGGTGCTTAAACCTTTGACTGAAATAGGAAGGGTCATTGAACCCCGAATCAAACGCCACATCAGAGATCTTCTCTCCAGCGAGTAAGCGCTCACACGCATGCTCTAGACGTACTTCATTCAAGTGCTCTTTGAAGGTCTTGTTGTAAGCCGATTTAAAGCGTCTCTGTAAGCTTCTCTCAGACATAAACAAATACTGAGCGGCAGTTGCAGTACTGAACTCGGCATCAGCGTAGTTTTCACTCACAAGCTGCGACACTCTGTTCTTCCACTCTTGTTCCGCTGTCAGTTTTTGTTGCTCTGGTGTTGAGGCGGCAAGCTTAATGGTTTCAATCTGTTCAATTGTGCTGGCTTCGAGATTGTCGAGTACTTGATACTCAATTGGCCACGAAAGCTGAACCTTATTTTGAGACTCCGAAACAAAGGCATTAAGCTCGCCACCGCTCTGATTCATCAATAGCGGCAGCTTTTCGATGTTAAGGTCGGTCGACTTTCCGGTATTGTCACCCATGCTTGATGCCAGCTTAGGGAAAGGCATGCCATGATCTCGAATGGTTACAACAAGATGCTCCTTAACCTCTTCAACCAGAACCACCATACTCTGCGACTTAAAGTTTCTCTTGATGATGCTCCCGACCAAGCTATTGAAGATAATATCGAGATTAAAATACAGCAACGAGACATATCGTTGTTTTGTTTCGACTTTAATATCCAATTCAATACCGGCTTTGGTTAAGTCATCTTGCCAAGCTTTGAGTACCGCCTCTAAGATTAAAATTATATCGTAACAAACTTGCCCTTTCCCTTGGGGGGTATTGCTCAATTGCGCTAAGCCATTTTTCAAGGTTAGAATCGGCGACTTCCCGAGCTCGTCATTCCAATTCGGGAGCATCGCAGCAATATGATTCACTTCAGAAGAGAGTTCATTGGCAGTGTGAGACACAAGCGCATTCTTCACGGATAGCTGCTTTTTAAGCTGTTGATTAGTCGCGAGTAATATCCGGCTTTGGTGTCTCAATTGGTCTGTCTTCAGTGCAACTTGCGCTTTTAAGTGCCGGTTGGCAAAAGTGACATAACGCGAACGCCAAAAGACTAAGATAGTCACAACGCCAATCAGTAATATAAGAGAGCTTGCTGCAGCCCAATTGGTCAGATACCAAGGCTCCGCAATCGAAAAGCTTTGATTGGTTGACACAAAGCGATAATGGGAGCCTTTAACCGGCTTCACTTCAAGTGTGTAATCCCCAGGAAGAAGATGATCGAGCGTTAACAAGCCCCCTTCAAACTCACTCCATGGTTCATCGTCGCTCAGTCGATATTCCATCGCTGGTGCGAACGTTGCTGGTAAGATGCCTAGCTTAAACCCCATCGATGAGCCATAAGGAATCTCATCCAGTTCGGCCGTTTTCCCGCCAAGTGACACCGTTTGTTGGTCGACACTTATCTTACTCAACAAGGCACGGCTATGAGGTGTAGTTGATACCAGTAACTCGTTAGATAACGCGCTGACTACACCATACTTTGAGCCGAAAACAAGCCTCGAAGGTTGGCTATCTTGACTGTAAAAAAGAGCACACGCTCCTGCCGCCAGTTCATTGGTGATCAAACCAAATGGCGAACCTATGTGTTTATGCAGTTGCCCATCCAATCCGTAATAACTGATGCCTTTCGAAGAGCCTAACCAAACACCATTGTCATCGCTTATCAGGCAGTTGGGGCTAATATTGTCTTCAACAAGAGTGATTTCTTGAATAATAGAGCTGTCATCCGGGATTCGATACACGCCATAACTGCTCGCAAACCACTGCGCTCCATCCTTCGCTTTTTCAATATCGACGACTTTGCCAAACCGTTCGCTGGAACGACTAAAGCTAATTCGTTTATCAATGAACGAGTAGAAGCCATGATCCGTTCCTATATAGATGCGACCTAGCAAGCCTACATTGAGAGCGGTGATCTTCGCAGGCAAGAACTTGTCGACTAACCAGTCAGTGCCATAACTCGTCAGTTTCATGGTTTCGATAGATAACGAATAGAGGTTTTGCCCAGAGGTCATCCAAAGAACGTTATCGGCTTGAAGCGCAAGGTTTTCAACACGCACTCCCTCAATTGGCCTTGGTAAATCAAGGGCTTCGGGTTGTAGTGTTTCCGTATTTAGACTGATGATACCTTGTTCGGTCGCCAACCAAATGGAAGAGCCAAAGATCTCAAAATCATTAACAGGGTTAGAGTAAACACGAATTGGGTTCTCTTCACTTTCAGAATCAACCAAGTAGAGCCCCATTGAAGACGCGACCCAAGATAACTGGTCACTGACAGGCAGTACTTTATTGATCACCACACTACTCGAATGCATGCCCATTCCAGTTAGGGGTGTTCTCGAGAAGGTTTTGCTGAACAGTGAGAAGTATCGGATACCGTTGTTTGTCGCAACCCACATACCACCAGCATGATCGTTTATCAACGAATATATTTTCTCACCCGGTAACGAGAAGTCTTGACTAGCGGCTTGTTCGAATCGAGTAATTTGTCCCGTAATAAAGTTGTAGCTAATAAGGCCGTGCTCTGTACCAATCCAATACAGGTCCGAAGTTTCGGCCAACGAGAGAACATGCGACCCTTTAACGATGGTCTCTTTGTCTGGGTTCGCGAGATCAACAATCACAGCACCATTTAAAGTACCGATCACTAACTCACGTCGAGCATTCGAAAAATAAACCGTCTCAATATGGTTTTTGTCTGATGCGGTGACATGGGTAAACTCTTGATTCTCTGAAAGGTAAACGCCAGAACTGGTCGCTAGCACCCACTTTGATAGTACCCACTCAGCGTCGTTAATCGCAATGTCACTGCTGTTATTGTATCGGTACAGTTTAAGTAGAGAGTAGGTGTTGAATTCTAAAGATTGAGTGTTGTAGGTATAGAAATTACTGCCGTCAGTAACCCAAATATAATCGCCTGATGCACCGATATTCGCTATTTCAGCGCCGGGACTTAGGCTAAACGCCAATTCGTTGCCAATTCCAGGGTTATGTCGATAGACCTCATTGTCGAAAAATGTCCAAAACTCATCGTTCAGAAAGGCGACTCTTTCCGAAGAAAATTGCAGTAAGCTTCCCTTGCGAGGGAATAGAGTTCGACCATCGTAAAAGAGTACTTTTCCATGCACATCATGAACCCAGAGCCCACCTCCGGCACCTAAATACAAGTTTTTAGCCGCAAGGAAATTCCCTTGCGCTTGAGCGGGCAAAGGATAGAAAACGGAGGGCGAAGTATTTACCGCTAGAACGCTAAATGAAATGCTCATTAACATGAACATTTTGAAGATAATTCGATACAACTCTTAATCCTGAACAGCAACAACACATGAAATTTTGGGTACCACAACGTCTTATCGTTGCTAAACCAAAAACTGAGTTTTTTTGTGCTTATTATTATCTTTCCATTTTAGCGGAAATTAGAAAAGGAGAAAGGAGGTTTGTTATTTGTTAGGAGGTTTTATCTTAGCGGTCACGAAAATGCCGCAAAAAGCGGCATGATTCATAAATTAACGAGAGCAAAGTAGAGTAAAGAATACTCGTTTATGACTTACTTCTCGTCTAAGCAACTTGTATAGCTATCTGTAAGTTGCTGAAGAAAATCGAAATAGCTTCCACTCTTCACCTCAACTGTTGAACCGATAGGGTCAAGCTGACCTTGTTTTGCGTTACTTCCGCGCGTCACTGATTCAATCACAGCAGGAGTGAATTGAGGCTCAGAAAACACACATTGAACGTTTTCACGTACTATCGTTTTCTTAATAGCAATCAGGCTTTTTGCACCCGGCTTACGCTCTGGGCTCACCGTAAAGTGACCTAAGTTATTTAGCTCAAACTCTTGCTCAAAGTAACCATACGCGTCATGAAAAACGTAGTAACCTTTGTCTTTCACGGGTGCAAGTTGCTCTCGAATAGACTGTTGCTTCTCTTTCAATGCAATCAGGAATGAATCGAGATTCTCTTGGTACGCCATTGCGTTGTCTGGATCAGATTCAATCAACTTAGCTGAGATGTATTTTGCAGCTACTTCAACTTGCTCGATACCTAACCAAAAATGCGGGTCATGGCTACCGTGGTGGTGCCCTTCATGTGCATCGTGGTCATGCTCTTCGTGTCCGAACTCTCGCAAGTTGATTCCGGGAATATCACTGATCTTGATAACATTTTCTTTTGAACCAATCACCTTAGTCAGAAAGGCTTCTAGGTCAGGGCCGAACCAGATGACCATATCGGCACTATGAACTTTTTTGACATCCGATGGCTTAAGCGCATAATCATGCGGCGAAGCATTGCTGTTCATCAACACATCCGGCTCACTAACGCCTTGCGTTAATTCTGTCACAATCATTTGAATTGGTTTAAAGCTTGTTAGAATAGTATTGGCACTTGCGACACTTGGCGCTAAAAGCAAAGTAGCAAGTATAAAAGATGAACGTGACATAATCCCTCGATAATAGAAAAGTAGCTTAGGCTTGAGGTAAATGTTACATTATAACATTAGCGAATTGCAAATGAGTTCTATTCATGGATAACTTAATCCAACTAGATTCTGTGAGCGTCGAATTTGACGGTCGAAAAGTTCTAGACAACATCTCTCTAAATTTAGAGCGCGGCAGAATCACCACCCTGATTGGGCCAAACGGTGCAGGAAAGTCGACATTAGTAAAAGTGGTGCTGGGTTTACAGACCAAATTTTCAGGCACAATAACAAAAGCTAAAAAACTGAAAATTGGCTATGTACCACAAAAATTAAAGCTCAATGATTCCCTACCGCTCAACGTAGAGCGTTTTCTAAAACTCACTGGCAATTTCAGTCAGCAAGAGATCCTTGAAGCATTGAAGCTTGTTGGTGCTGAACATCTGCAGAAGAGTAACATGCACCAGCTATCTGGCGGAGAAAACCAACGTGTGCTCATTGCTCGTTCATTGCTAAGAAGACCAGATCTACTGGTTCTCGATGAACCGGCTCAAGGCGTCGACGTTCAAGGGCAAATAGACCTGTATGACTTGATTGACACCATTCGCCACCGCTTTGGTTGTGCCGTATTTATGGTTTCACACGATCTGCATTTAGTGATGGCAAAAACAGACGATGTTATCTGTTTACACCACCACATCTGTTGCTCAGGCGCACCTGCAGACATCAAACACCATCCTTCGTATATTGCGCTCTTTGGCACCGCGACCCAAGAGACGCTAGCGTTTTATCATCACCAACACGAACATCACCATCATGATCTCGCAGGCCAGCCTGTCGAAGGCGACGTGCATGAATGTTCAAACCATAAACACGGACACCACTAATGCTTGAGTTTCTTCTTCCCTCTATTTTAGCGGGTTTGGGTATTGCACTAATTGCAGGCCCACTAGGTTCATTCGTGGTGTGGCGTAAGATGGCTTACTTTGGTGACACGCTTGCTCACGCTTCTTTGATGGGCTTAGCACTTGGCTTTCTGTTCAACATTAACTTGTATTTCGCGCTGCTGATTTGTTGTTTGATGCTGGCCGTGTTGCTAGTGACTTTACAAAAACAAAAGCTGGTCGCGACCGATACCCTACTCGGTATTTTGGCGCACAGTGCGCTATCACTTGGTTTGGTTGCTGTCAGTTTCTTAGATAACGTTCGTGTTGACCTAATGAGCTACCTATTTGGTGACTTGCTGGCAGTATCTCCAACGGATTTAGTGTTCATCTATGCGGGTGCTGCTGTGATTGGATTAGTACTTGCTATCTTTTGGCGACCACTACTATCAACGACGGTTAACGAAGATCTCGCGGCGGTTGATGGCATCAACATTGATTTAATGCGTCTGATTCTGATGCTATTGGTCGGTATCGTGATTGCTGTCGGTATGAAGTTTGTTGGTGCGTTAATCATGACATCGCTACTGATTATTCCTGCAGCAACGGCAAGGAAGTTCTCGAGCACACCTGAGCAGATGGCCTTCCTTGCATCAATTATTGGCTCTATCGCTGTATTCGGTGGATTAAGCTTGTCTTGGTTCTATGATACGCCTGCTGGCCCGTCTGTGGTTATCAGTGCGGCAGCAATGTTTATGCTATCTCAAATGGTTAGAAGTCGAGCTTAGCACTTAGCAGTACGATCTCGTATCTCGAAAACATAAAAAAAGGCTTGGTCAGTGACCAAGCCTTTTTAATATCGTTTGTCCCGTCCTGAAATGT
>NZ_JBFRNU010000115.1:0-6293 GCF_041471145.1 Vibrio sp. 10N.261.54.A5
CGAAATCTTTAGCAACACCACCGTACACTTTTGCAAGTGTAGTACAGATAGCAGCAGTTAGAGTTGTTTTACCGTGGTCAACGTGGCCGATAGTACCAACGTTTACGTGCGGTTTCGTACGTTCAAATTTTTCTTTAGACATGGGGTGTCCCTCTAGGTACGGATTAGGTGGCTTAAAATAAGACCACGCAACCAAAAAAATGGTTTTCTTTATTAAAGGAGAAGAAGCTTTAGACTGGTGCTAATACCCAGAGTCGAACTGGGGACCTCACCCTTACCAAGGGTGCGCTCTACCGACTGAGCTATATCAGCACACAAAATGAGTTGGAGCGTGCAGCGGGAATCGAACCCGCATCATCAGCTTGGAAGGCTGAGGTAATAGCCATTATACGATGCACGCAACACGTAACTCTGTTTGAGCTATTTAACCTTTAGAATATGGTGGAGAGGGACGGATTCGAACCATCGAAGGCAGTGCCAACAGATTTACAGTCTGCTCCCTTTGGCCACTCGGGAACCTCTCCAAATTTTGAGCTTTCTCTCGCTTGCCTTATAGGAAGGGAGAAAGTGGTGCCGACTACCGGAATCGAACTGGTGACCTACTGATTACAAGTCAGTTGCTCTACCTACTGAGCTAAGTCGGCACAAGTGGGGCGCATTTTATTGAATGATTTTCCACCTTGCAATAGTAAATTGAAAAAAAGTGCAAAATTCTCTGACCAAACTCCTACATACGGCTATTTAGCTCAAGGTTTACGTCTTTAACCCGCATCTAGTACAGGAAGATATTTTATTTATCTATCGCTTGATGTATTTTCCATGCACTTGTTTTGTTATCCACTATAGAGTTTTGTATGAGCCCATTTATGTCATTTGACCGCGAACGTTGGTCTGAGCTAAGGAATTTAGTTCCGATGACACTTTCTGAGAGCGACTTAAAAGAGCTTCAAGGCATCAATGAAAAGCTCACAATGGAAGAGGCAGTAGAGATCTATCTACCGCTATCTCGTCTATTGAACCTCTATGTGGCAGCCAGACAGAATAGAAACTCGGTACTCCACCAATTTCTAGATAAGAAAGAGAAAGCGCCACCTTTTATCATCGGTATTGCGGGTAGCGTAGCTGTTGGCAAAAGTACCACTGCGCGTCTGCTTAAAGCCCTACTCTCTCGCTGGGAAAACCACCCAAAAGTTGAACTAGTGACAACCGATGGCTTTTTATATCCAAACGAGGTGTTAGAAGAGAAAGGGTTGATGAGCAAAAAGGGCTTTCCTGAATCTTACGATATCAAGCGTTTAGTGAACTTTGTTTCGGATGTAAAAGCTTGCAAGAGAAATGTCACAGCCCCTGTTTACTCGCATCTTACGTACAATATTACTGATGACGTTAAGTGCGTCGACCTACCAGATGTGCTTATTATTGAAGGGCTTAATGTTTTACAAACCGGAATGAATTATCCACACGAGCCACATCGCGTGTTTATTTCAGACTTCCTTGATTTCTCACTCTATGTTGACGCTGATAGCCAACAAATCAAAGAATGGTACGTCAATCGCTTTATGAAATTCCGCGATGGCGCGTTTACTAAGCCTGGCTCTTACTTTAGTCATTACACTAAATTATCGAACCAAGCCGCATTGGACAAAGCAGAAGGTATCTGGAGTTCAATTAATGGCTTGAACCTTGAACAAAATATCCTTCCGACAAGAGAAAGGGCTCACCTGATTCTACGTAAAGGCGCAGATCATATGGTTGAAGAAGTGTTACTAAGAAAATAGTAACGCCTTAGTCGCCTTTTCTTAGCGATATCTCGCCACCAATATAGCTCTCGACACCATTCTCAGTTTTGAGCAATACAGCACCTTGTTCATCGATGCCTTGAACAACACCTTCAATTTCTCTAGGTCCAATGATCAATCTAACATTGCGACCTAAGAAATTATCCAAGCGGTTCCAACGCTCTAAAAAATTGGACATTCCTTTCAACTCGTAGTCGACAAGTGACTTATCCCAAGCATTGATCAGAGCCTGCGCTAACTGGTTACGGTCTGGCACCTTCCCATCACACACTTCTTTAAGGGAAGTCCATGGCTGGCCAATACCTGATGTTGTTGGATCCATGGATAGGTTTAGCCCTAAACCAATCACAATATGCGCAGCGCCACCAGACTGTCCTGACAGCTCGACCAAGATACCTGCAAGCTTCTTGTCATTGTGGTAAAGGTCGTTCGGCCATTTAAGCTTTACACCTTCTACGCCCATCTCTTCCAAAGCTTCAACAACAGCTACACCAACCACAAGGCTTAAGCCCATTGCGGCAGCCATCCCCGCGTCGAGTCTCCAATACATTGAAAGATAGAGGTTTGCACCAAATGGTGATACCCACTCTCGTCCACGGCGTCCACGACCCGCAGCTTGATATTCAGCAATACAGACAGAACCCGATTCGAGGGTGTTAGTGCGCTCTAATAGGTGTTGGTTTGTAGAACCTATGATGGGAATGAGTTCAAGAGAAGCATCGCGACTAACTGCAGACAATTTGTCTTGGTCAAGCATATCCAAACGACTGGCTAGTTTGTAACCCTTGCCTTGTACTCGGTAGATATCTAAACCCCACTCTTGAATACCTTTAATGTGCTTACTGATAGCCGCTCGTGATACGCCAATCATTTCACCTAGGTCTTCACCTGAATGAAACTCACCGTCAGCAAGACATCTCAATAGTGCAAGCTTGGTACTGTGCTCTCTCATGCCAATGACTCCAAAGCCTTATCCAAGTTTGTCTCGCAGTCTCGTCCCATAAAGCGCACTTCATGCTCCAATCGAATATCGAATTTATTCAAAACGGACTGGCGCACTCGCTCTGCAAGCTTAAGGATATCCACAGCAGAAGCCTCATCATAATTGATAATAACCAATGCTTGGTTGGGGTGAACCTGAGCGCCACCTTCTGTCACACCCTTGAACTGGCATTGATCAATCAGCCAGCCAGCAGCAACTTTGATCATGTCATTACTCTCATAACCAACCATATTTGGATATAGAGCTAACAAGCGATCAAAATGATCTTTGGTGATCACAGGGTTTTTGAAGAAGCTACCCGCATTCCCTTGTACTCTAGGGTCTGGCAGCTTACTTGAACGGATAGCACACACTTCATCAAATATAGTGCGAGGGGAGAGCGTATCGGCTGCTAGGCTTTTTAACGGGCCATAGTGATTGCATGGCTCCCACTCTTTCGGCAACGTTAAACCAATCGCAACAACAATCGCTTTATCGTAGAGAGCGTGTTTGAAAATAGAATCTCGGTAACCAAAGAGACACTCTTCTTTGCTTAATCGCTTAACTGTATAAGTATCCAGACACAGGATATCGACATACTCGCATACGTCTTGTAGCTCAACACCATACGCACCAATATTCTGAATCGGAGCAGAGCCGGAACAGCCGGGTATCATTGCTAGGTTTTCTAGACCACCCAGCCCTTTATCCACACTCCACTCAACCAAGCTTGGCCAATCCTCGCCACCACTCACATGCAGTAGGTGATGACTGTCCGTCTCGGCCAGCTCAATCCCGGCTAATTTATTCACGATGACCAGGCCAGCGAAGTGCTCAGTAAAAAGCATATTACTGCCCTTACCCAGTATTAACTTAGGCAAAGCTGACCATTTAGGGTCTTTGTAAAGCGAAATAAGTTCTTCGGTAGTGGTGACTTCAACCAACGCATCACACGTCTGATCGATGGAAAAAGTATGAACATTTTTTAAACTAGCATTGAGATGGAATTGCATGGCGATATTCAATTAACTTACACTGCGGTCATTCTACAGCAGATAAACCAATGGCGCAGTGACTGAATGAACAATGTCATCATTACTCAATTAGACCCAGTAAAGGTTCCCCTAGTTAAACGTTTCTATAAAGAACATTACCCAACGGGAAAAGCGAATAAGAGTGAACTGATCTATTCGTTATTGCTGAATAACGAACTGTGCGGTGTCGTGCGTTTTCGTACAATAGAAAATAATCGCTTACTTACCGGTATGGCGATATCAAAACAACATCGTGGTCAGCAATTAGGCTCCCAGCTTATGGATTATTGTGCGCAACATACGCTTACGGAAGATGATTACTGCTTTGCGTACGCTCATCTCACCAATTTTTACGCGCGACACAAATTCGTACAAGTAGACCCTAAAGATCTACCAAATGGTTTAAGAGTTTTATACGAGCGCTATTCGAATAGCGGAAAAGATCTCATTCCTATGCATTTTCAGCAAAATTGTTAGAGAATGCCTCGATTATCTAGTATTTGGTGCTATCCCTTTGGTAAAATTAAAGGTTCGCAATTTTGCATATTTTTAAGGTAAAACAGTCAATATGATTGCCAGTAGGAATCCATTCATACAGTTGCCAACCATAGCGCAGAATCCTGACAAGTTTGAAGTACTACTATCAGCGCAAGAGTTTCGAACTCGCCTACTTGATGAAATATCTCGCGCAACGACTCGTATTAGTTTAGTCGCTTTGTATCTTGAAGATGATGAGGCTGGCCGTGAGATCCTAACTGCCTTATATGAAGCAAAGCAAAAGAATCCAGAATTAGACGTGAGCGTTTGTGTCGATTGGCACCGGGCGCAGCGTGGATTGATTGGCGCAGAGTCTTCTGAAGGCAATGCAGCCATGTATAAAGAGTTCGCAGAGAAATATCAACATTCTGTGCCTGTCTATGGCATTCCCGTTCGCGGCAAAGAAGTCTTTGGCGTATTGCACTTAAAAGGCTTTATCGTCGATGATAGCGTGATATACAGCGGTGCAAGCCTTAACAATATCTATCTGAATTACCATGACCGCTATCGCTTTGATCGTTACCATGTTTTAAACAATGCAGCTCTTGCTGACTCAATGTTTGCCTACGTACACGAACAGATGGTTGCGGACAGCGCTGTTTATGACCTGGCTGATAAGAACAAGCCTGCGACCAAAGAACTGAAACCAGCGATTCGTCAGTTTCGAGCATCATTGGCAAGGTCTCAGTATCAATTCGAAGGGCAAGAGGTTTCAGCAGAGCAAGTGGCTGTAACACCATTGGTTGGTATCGGTAAAAGACGTAACCGTCTGAATCAGGGAATCAACCAACTCGTCGCTCAAGCTAAAGATGAAATCTTCATCTGCACACCTTACTTCAACTTCCCACCTAGCCTAGCTAAAGAAGTGAAGAAAGCACTTAAGCGTGGCGTAAAGGTCAGCATTGTTGTTGGTGATAAGACAGCGAATGATTTCTTTATCTCACCAGAAGAAGAGTTTAAAACGATTGGTGGTTTGCCATACCTTTACGAACTGAACTTACGCCGTTTCGCTAAAGCGAATGAAGCTCATATTGCTAGCCGTAATCTATCAATTCGACTTTGGCAACACGATTCCAATAGCTTCCACCTAAAGGGCATTTGGGTAGATAAGCGCTACATGCTACTAACAGGTAATAATCTAAATCCACGCGCATGGAAGTTGGATCTAGAGAACGGTATCTTTATCCAAGATAACTACCATCACCTATCAGACAAGTTTCAGGCTGAAGTGGATAACATCCTTCAACACACTCAGCTTATCTGTACTTATAAGCAGTTAGACAAGGTAGAGAGCTACCCGATGGAAGTTCAGAAGTTGATTCGTAAGATCACTCGTGTGAAAGCCGATAGGGTGCTTAAGCAAATACTGTAGTCGATGTATTAGAGACACTATTTATCAACGCCTAGCAAACGCTAGGCGTTTTTGTATCTACGAGATAGCTATTTAGGTTTGTTTGATGGTCTTTCGAATCAACATCTCTATTTATGCATAGTGAGTGTGATAGCTTGAAGTGTTAAGCATCCTACCTTTTCCTTAGTCAGTCTCAGGGTTCCAGATACGTGTATCAGGTATGGTTTAGATAGCAGCTAAACGAGTACCAATACGAACATAATCGACAATTACCCTTTACGTATTCAAGCAATAAAGTCTCACTCCTTAGGGCGAAGTACGTACGCGATAGAGAATTTCACATAGTAAAACAATCAGATTAGTGCTCTGCTCTATTTAGCTTAAGAGTTAGAAGTGACCACCTATATTCCCAAGCAGCACCTCCCGATATATAGAGAAGTACTTCATAGCTAGCGATAAGGATCTACTACTAAAACCCAAAACACATACGCAGGAAACGACGAAAGCCTAGTCGTCAGACTAGGCTTTCTGATATGTGCCGGAATAGCATGAAGTGCAGGGGCTCGGTGTCTTTATACCAATTAAAGTAA
>NZ_JBFRNU010000116.1:0-209 GCF_041471145.1 Vibrio sp. 10N.261.54.A5
AGTACCCACACAGATTGATGGTTTAATAAGTTAAGAGTAGGAAATACTTTTCCAGATGGGGCTATAGCTCAGCTGGGAGAGCGCCTCGCTGGCAGCGAGGAGGTCTGCGGTTCGATCCCGCATAGCTCCACCATCTTTAAGTGTTCTTCCTTAAGAATCTTTAAAAATGGTTATTTCTTTTGAAATATCTAGCTCTTTAACAATTTGGA
>NZ_JBFRNU010000117.1:0-304 GCF_041471145.1 Vibrio sp. 10N.261.54.A5
CATCAGCTTCCGCTAGTGCATCTTCTTCATTAAACTCTGGCAATTCGAAGTCATCAAACGAGAATTCTTCTTCGCCTTCTTGTCCTAGAACTTCAGCTTGTTCTGCTACTTCCGCTTGTGGTGTAGCTTCAACTTTCGGTTCAGCGACAGGTGTCACTAGCTCTGGTGTTACGTCAGTTTCCGCTAATGCTTCTGGTTCAGACGCCTCATCTTCAATCAGCCAATCATCGTCTTCTGGCACACCAAATTCATTTGGAATGATCTCTGGCATGTTTGCAGCACGAACTGGCTCTGGCTCTGGCTC
>NZ_JBFRNU010000118.1:0-169 GCF_041471145.1 Vibrio sp. 10N.261.54.A5
AATTTTAAGCTTAAGTAAACTTCTTAGAATAAGATACAGTGTTGAATTTTTCTTTATCAATGAAATACCATTAATGCACTTAGTTTTTCTTCCTGAAAAATAAAGTCTTAAATATAATTGAGATAATTCATAAAAAATAGGAGCATTATCTTTTATGACAAAGAATCTT
>NZ_JBFRNU010000118.1:912-1745 GCF_041471145.1 Vibrio sp. 10N.261.54.A5
AAAGAATCTTTTTTCAAAATTGGAGTTAAATTCAGTGAATTTGGTCATTAATATTCCTAATTACATATTTCCTGGTACAAACGCTCAAGATATTTAGCATTGCTATTATCATTTCAAAAAGAGAACCATGGCATTTTAAATTTTTTCATAGCCACAAACCAAGTTAATAAAAATCTTATGAACATAGCAATGCTGAACGCATAAGCAACACCAATCAAGCCGAAGTAATCAACAAGTATTACAGTCAATCCAATATGGAATCCTCCCGAAAAAATAGTGATCATAGATAAAAGACGAGTATCTTTAGAGTAGAATATATAATTAACAACCATTAGATACATACCTACAAAAACCTGACCGATTAGAATCCACCTAACTATATTTCCGACCCCTTTAAAGTTTTCTCCTACGATAAAATCAACTAGAAAAGGGATGATAGGAAACATTAATAATGAGATAATAAATAGGAACACAAAGTATTGATAGGTTTGTTTTACAATAGACTTTTTTTCTCCAGCATTATTTCTTTTGAGCTTTTCATATAACCATGGTACATAAGCTTTGTTAAGAGCATCAAATACCATATAAGCTACCAAACTAAGTTGGTATGCTAACATATACACGCCTGCATTATCTAAACCAAGCTTGTTATTTATAATAACTCGGTCAATTGTCGTTAACACATACATACCTAGAATATGTGGTATTAGAGGTACTCCAAACTTTAATGAGTCCAACATTTCAGAAGTTTTTGGGAGTTCAAGTGAGACATAATTCAATTTAAATAATAGAAAAATAGCAATAAAACCAAATAGACAAAAAGAAATTACTTG
>NZ_JBFRNU010000119.1:0-1337 GCF_041471145.1 Vibrio sp. 10N.261.54.A5
GGCGTTGTTAATGATATGGACACTTCCACCCACCGTCTAAACTTATAGTCGGTAACATAAATGAGGAAGAGACCATGACCATTGCAACTTTAGGTATCGACTTAGCTAAATCTTCTTTTGCTCTTCACGGAGTAGATTCATCAGGCAAAGTTCTTTTGAAGAAAAATATCAGCAGAAAGAAGTTGTCCGAAACGTTGACCAATATGCCTCCTTGTCTTGTTGGTATGGAAGCTTGCTCCAGTGCTCATTATTGGGCAAGAGTATTCAAGCAATTTGGTCATGACGTTAAACTTATGCCTCCGCAGTTTGTTAAGCCCTATGTGAAATCAAATAAGAACGATACCGCTGATGCTGAAGCAATCTGTGAAGCGGTAACTCGCCCTAACATGCGTTTCGTACCTATGAAATCGATTGAACAGCAATCAATCCTTTCTGTTCACAAAGCTAGAGAAAGGTTAGTTTCAATGAAAACTGGCCAAACTAATCAATTACGTGGGTTGCTGGCTGAGTTTGGTCTTGTCTTTCCTAAAGGAAGTGCATCACTTAACAAGCAGCTCCCTCTGGTTTTAGAGGATGCTGAAAATAATTTGACGCCACCGATTCGCTGCGTGGTTACTCATTTAAAAGAACTAATTGATGAGCTTTCTTCACGAATTAGTGCGTTAACAAAAGAAATTGAACAATGGCACAGTACGAATGTTGATTCTAAAAGAATCGCAGAGATCCCTGGAATTGGCCCTATAACTGCCACCGCACTTGTTGCAAGTATAGGTGACCCCGCATCTTTTAATAATGGACGGCAGGTATCTGCATGGATTGGACTTGTACCTAAGCAGTTTTCAACGGGTGGCAAACAAGTATTGCTTGGTATAAGCAAGCGGGGGGATGGCTATTTACGAAGACTACTAGTGCATGGTGCAAGAGCTGTTCTTGGGCACTTAAAGCAACAGCCAACCACTTATACTCACCGCTGGTTGAATGACTTACTGAAACGAAAACACAAGAATGTTGCAATAGTCGCACTAGCTAATCGGAATGCTCGAATTGCATGGGCTTTATTGGCTAATCAGCAACACTATAATCCTGAATTACTATCTATCTAAAATTGCGCATGAAGTGGAAATGAGAAAACAGGTAAGACCGTGAGTATGGAACTCTGATTTGATCTTAGGACTTTCAAGTTCGTGTTGTTGATAAGAGCATGCTCAGCGGAAATCATTAAGAGTCCTTGAACTCGGATATATGTCTGCAATCTTTTACCTAAAACTTTCAGATTTACTACTTGCCAATAGGAAGTGTCCATATATGATCAAATCAGCTTGAAGATCAACGACACC
>NZ_JBFRNU010000120.1:0-299 GCF_041471145.1 Vibrio sp. 10N.261.54.A5
ACTTAAATAATGCATCCGGACGCGGGATGGAGCAGTTTGGTAGCTCGTCGGGCTCATAACCCGAAGGTCGTCGGTTCAAATCCGGCTCCCGCAACCACATTACAGTTAAGCGCTATCTGTTGCCCAAGGCAGTAAGAGCAGCGAATAACTAATGCGATACTAGCTCAGTTGGTAGAGCGCAACCTTGCCAAGGTTGAGGTCATCGGTTCGAACCCGATGTATCGCTCCAAATTCTCTCTCACGCTTTATGCTGAAGATGAAAATGGTTTAGTCTCATTGTCTTAAACAATGCATCCGGA
>NZ_JBFRNU010000121.1:0-258 GCF_041471145.1 Vibrio sp. 10N.261.54.A5
TCCACTCCGCCACTTATTCGATAACCTCGCCTAGTGCGAGGTTTTTTCGAATCTGAAGTAATGAAAGTTTTAGGGGTGTAGCTCCAATTGGCAGAGCAGCGGATTCCAAATCCGCGTGTTGGGAGTTCGAATCTCTCCACCCCTGCCATATTTAAGGCTCTAGCAGAAATGCTAGAGCCTTTTTTGCATCTGTTGCTTCTACGAAGCAATGTTGGGAGTTGGATCGCCAGCCCGGTCTAATACCAATCCGGAAAATTA
>NZ_JBFRNU010000122.1:0-294 GCF_041471145.1 Vibrio sp. 10N.261.54.A5
ATGGTTCGATTCGTCTAAGTCAAGAGCAGCTTCTATCGCAAGCTTCTGACGTAGAAGGCGATGACCTTACTGCTAGCGGCCTAACGGTTGGTGGAGATGCGACGGTTGTAGCTAATGATGACGGCAGCTTCACGATTACGCCAGATGAGAACTTCAACGGTGACATCGATATCAGCTTCGATATCTCAGATGGTACTAACACCGTTCAGGCTTCTGCGGATCTAACCGTTAACCCAGTTAATGACCTGCCTGTCCCTCAAGATCAACAGTTCAGCGTTGAAGAAGATGGAACGC
>NZ_JBFRNU010000123.1:0-297 GCF_041471145.1 Vibrio sp. 10N.261.54.A5
TTTCTCAAGCATCAGATGTTGAAGGCGATGACCTTACGGCTAGCGACCTTACGGTTGGTGGAGATGCGACGGTTGTAGCTAATGATGACGGCAGCTTCACCATCACGCCAGATGAGAACTTCAATGGTGATATCGATATTAGCTTCGATATCTCAGATGGTACCAATACCGTTCAAGCATCGGCTGACCTAACCGTTAACCCAGTTAATGACCTGCCAGTACCTCAAGACCAACAGTTCAGCGTTGAAGAAGACGGCACACTTATTTTCACTGATGCTGACCTATTAACAGGTGCGA
>NZ_JBFRNU010000124.1:0-213 GCF_041471145.1 Vibrio sp. 10N.261.54.A5
TACAACCCGAAAGGGTCTTGTGTATGGTACAAATTTGCTTTCACTTTTAAAAAGTGAAGACAAAAAGCAACCAAGGTTTTTGGTTGTCATCAAGAAGGGTTAATTCTTAATGACTGTTTGCCGGACTCAATTTACTTTTTGTTTCCACTTTTTAATAAAAAGTAGAATCAAAAAATGAACAATCATTTCTGATCATTCGAATACAAGACACTT
>NZ_JBFRNU010000125.1:0-408 GCF_041471145.1 Vibrio sp. 10N.261.54.A5
GTGTGCCATCAACAGACGAGACAGTGAAAGTCTCTTCGACTTTATCGCCGACGTTCAATTGATTAAACGCGCTGTTAGCGGTGAAGATCCAATGACCATTGGCATCAATAGTCAAGTCGCCATTTGTGCCTGCAATGGAATCTGGCGTAAACGTATTATCTGTATTATCCACGTCAGTACTGGTTAGCGTGCCTGATGTGGTTACCGCTTTATCAGTCTCATCCACACTGACTGTTGCGGTACTGACTGTCGCTGCATCGTTAGTGCCGTTAATCGTGACCTTGATCGTCGAAGGGGTGCCATCGATGGACGACACCGTGAAGGTCTCTTCGACCTTATCGCCAACGTTTAGTTTATTAAACGCGCTGTTGGCGGTGAAGGTCCATTGGCCATTAGCACCAATGGTGA
>NZ_JBFRNU010000126.1:0-982 GCF_041471145.1 Vibrio sp. 10N.261.54.A5
AATTTTTTGCTATCTGTAAAAGTCTTCTTTTTAACTCCAGATCCACTCTGTCCACCATGTGCTCACATCTCATCGCATTGTTCTCGACTTTGTTTAAGATGATCTCAGTCTGCCCTGTGCTCTCATTCTTGTATGCAAAGGCATCGTAAGTAGCGTGTATTGTTTCAACTGGCGCGAAGGAAAGGAACACATTTTGGTTATTATCAATCCTCCAATCATACTTAATTTCTGTCAAATCAATATCATGAAGGGAATCATCCATTAACCACACTTCATCCTCTTCATAGTCAGGGTGAAACGTCATAATGCGTTCTAGTGAATCCAAAGGAGGTTGTTCAGTTCGCTTTCGGCTCTTTTCTTTCATTTTAGTTCCTAGCTAGTGAACGCTGATATATATACTGACGAGAGTCATCAAAATCATGCGCTAGACATATCTTTTCCGTTATATGATCAATTACTTTTTCTTGTAGCGTATTTATATCTTCTTTTAATGCTGTATCTTCGTACTTCAGTGCTCCATAACATGTATCATTTCTTGAAAATCTCTTAACAACCTCAAAAGCAACGTTATCTAAAAGTACTACCCTCGTAAAGACAAAGTACTTAACGAGTTGCCTTCCTTCCGCATTATCAAAGATACTGCCAAAGCTATTGTAGCAAGGCATAGCTTCAAATCTCATTTTGGCAATCAGTTCATTTTTATCCATTTCAAGATATCTCTCACTTAACTCATGTACCTGCTGATTCAAACCACGTCTTATCTCAGTTAACAACTCATTTCTATTTTCTTCGACAACATGGATCGAAAAAGATTTAAAAAAATCATCCATTATATTTCATCTCAAAGTTTAATCATTAATCTTATTATAATTAAAATAGCTTTTAAAAGATATTAACATTGGTATTTACGATAAAAATACAACTAAATATTTCAGGCATAATACATTTTTAATTTCAAAAGACAAATCAGAGAGGGAAGTAT
>NZ_JBFRNU010000127.1:0-255 GCF_041471145.1 Vibrio sp. 10N.261.54.A5
TGGAAGGCGATGACCTGACTGCTAGCGGCCTAACGGTTGGCGGTGATGCAACCGTTACTCAAAACGATGATGGCAGTTTCACGATTACGCCAGATGAGAACTTCAATGGTGACATCGATATCAGTTTCGATATCTCAGATGGTACCAATACGGTTCAAGCATCAGCTGACCTAACCGTTAACCCAGTTAACGACCTGCCAGTACCTCAAGACCAACAGTTCAGCGTTGAAGAAGATGGCACGTTAATCTTTACTG
>NZ_JBFRNU010000128.1:0-822 GCF_041471145.1 Vibrio sp. 10N.261.54.A5
CAAAAGATGACGCTGCGGGCCTACAAATCTCGAACCGTTTGAACGTTCAGAGCCGTGGTCTTGATGTTGCTGTACGTAACGCGAACGACGGTATCTCTATTGCACAAACTGCTGAAGGTGCAATGAACGAGACAACGAACATCCTGCAACGTATGCGTGATTTGTCTCTACAGTCTTCAAACGGCTCAAACTCAAAATCTGAGCGTGTAGCGATTCAAGAAGAAGTAACTGCGCTTAACAATGAACTTAACCGTATCGCAGAAACCACATCTTTCGGTGGTAACAAACTCATTAATGGCACTTACGGAACTCAGTCATTCCAAATCGGTGCGGACAACGGTGAAGCGGTAATGCTTCAACTGAAAGACATGCGCTCTGATAACGCTCAGATGGGTGGTAAGAGCTACCAAACTGAGAACGCGAAAGATAAAGATTGGAACGTTCAATCAGGCTCTAACGACCTAAAAATGTCGTTCACTGATAACTTCGGTCAAGCACAAGAAATCGACATCAGCGCAAAAGCGGGTGACGACATTGAAGAGCTAGCAACGTACATCAACGGTCAACAAGATTCTGTTAAAGCATCTGTAACTGAAGACGGCAAGCTACAAATGTTCACTGGCAACAACAAAGTGAGCGGCGATGTGTCTTTCTCTGGTGGTCTTGCTGGTGAGTTAGGTATTCAAGCAGGTAAAGACGTAACGGTTGACACTATCGATGTAACATCAGTTGGCGGCGCACAAGAGTCTGTAGCTGTTATCGATGCGGCACTTAAGTATGTAGACAGCCACCGTGCTGAATTGGGTGCTTTCCAAAACCGTT
>NZ_JBFRNU010000129.1:0-304 GCF_041471145.1 Vibrio sp. 10N.261.54.A5
TCCTGCACGACCCACCATTTCCTCCCAAGGAAATAAAAATATGGGGCTATAGCTCAGCTGGGAGAGCGCCTGCCTTGCACGCAGGAGGTCTGCGGTTCGATCCCGCATAGCTCCACCATTCCTTCCATTAGGAATTAAAACTTTATGGGCGATTAGCTCAGTTGGGAGAGCACCTGCCTTACAAGCAGGGGGTCACTGGTTCGAGCCCGGTATCGCCCACCATCTTTAAGCATTCTCGTAAGAGAGTATTTAAAAATGGGTTTAAAAGTTTAACACTTAAAACTCTTGCTCTTTAACAATTTGG
>NZ_JBFRNU010000130.1:0-222 GCF_041471145.1 Vibrio sp. 10N.261.54.A5
CCGCCAACTGCGCCACCGTAAAGCTGCTCGACGCGACGCCGTTCACTAAGATTGTGCCGTTACTCACGTTGCTGACCGTGAAGCTCACGCCTGTGTCCGTATCGTCAACGTCCGTGTAGCCAAGATCTGCCGCCGTGATGGTGTAGCTGCCTGCTTCATCCATTTCACCCAACAGATCGCCTGTCAGCTCCGGCGCATCATTCACTGGCGTCACCGTCAAGT
>NZ_JBFRNU010000131.1:0-608 GCF_041471145.1 Vibrio sp. 10N.261.54.A5
CAGATACAAAAAAGCCTCGCTATAGCTATATAGCGAGGCTTTGGAATTTTTATGCGCCCTTAAAATAGGGAGCGTTAACGTAAGGTCTGAATTACTTCAGCATACCTTCGTTAGCGTTCTCACGAACGTGCTTAAGAATAGACTTAACACCACGTGCGCTTGAAGCAACAACATTACCAGAAGTCATGTAATCAGTACCGCCAGCAAAGTCAGTCATGATAGCACCAGCTTCACGAGCGATTAGATCGCCAGCTGCTAGATCCCATGGCTTAAGGCCAAGTTCTAGGTAACCATCAACACGGCCAGCTGCTAGGTAACATAGGTCAAGAGCAGGAGAACCTGTACGACGGAAATCAGCACAGTCGATGAATAGACCAGAGATGATCTTCATGAAAGATTCAGAGTGTTGTTTTTGCTTGAATGGGAAACCAGTCGCTAGAACAGTACCTTGAAGGTCTTTTAGTTGAGTAACACGCATACGAGCGTTGTTAAGTTGAGCGCCAGCGCCACGTTGAGCTGTGAATAGCTCGTTTAGCATTGGGTCATAAACACAAGCAACTTCTGTACGACCGTTCATGCGAACAGCGATAGATACAGAGAAGTGAGGG
>NZ_JBFRNU010000132.1:0-381 GCF_041471145.1 Vibrio sp. 10N.261.54.A5
ACCAAATAATGGTGCCTCGAGGCGGAATCGAACCACCGACACGCGGATTTTCAATCCGCTGCTCTACCGACTGAGCTATCGAGGCAAAAGAATGGTGCCGACTACCGGAGTCGAACTGGTGACCTACTGATTACAAGTCAGTTGCTCTACCTACTGAGCTAAGTCGGCACACTAAATTCTTTGCTTAAAGAGTTAAACTCTTCAATTAAAACCTCATATAAAATGAAGTCCTTTAAAAATGGCTCCCCTTGCAAGACTTGAACTTGCGACATACGGATTAACAGTCCGCCGTTCTACCAACTGAACTAAAGGGGAATTACTTGTCTCAACATCAGGTCTATAAAGACCATTATTTGTTAAGTACCAAATAATGGTGCCTCG
>NZ_JBFRNU010000133.1:0-206 GCF_041471145.1 Vibrio sp. 10N.261.54.A5
CCCGGTATCGCCCACCATTTCCTCCCAAGGAAATAAAAATATGGGGCTATAGCTCAGCTGGGAGAGCGCCTGCCTTGCACGCAGGAGGTCTGCGGTTCGATCCCGCATAGCTCCACCATTCTTTCTCCATGAAGGAATCAAAACTATCATGGGCGATTAGCTCAGTTGGGAGAGCACCTGCCTTACAAGCAGGGGGTCACTGGTTC
>NZ_JBFRNU010000134.1:0-229 GCF_041471145.1 Vibrio sp. 10N.261.54.A5
TTCGTCAGTCTAGGGAATGGCGGAACACGCAATTTTATCTAACCAACTAATGATATAGAGCGTGATTTTAAAAAGTCGTCATCCTCAAGGGCGAGGAACGAGCGACTTGGGGATCTTCTACAACAGATGAAAACAAAAAAGGTTGACGATATTCGTCAACCTTTCTCATTTATGGATACTGAAGAACAAATTTAGAGGCACTCTATACCTTCGTATCTCGTATCTCGTA